>CAZUYV010000006.1:0-19621 GCA_964624435.1 uncultured Micavibrio sp.
CCGACAACGGCCACAGCGGCAAATAGCGTGAAGAAGATATTGCCGGAAGCGGATACGCGATTCATAGGATGATTCTGATTGTTTTTATCAAACATCACAATGCCCCTTTCCGAACGCAGCGGACATAAGTAAGGGTGCTGGCCTTAGCCCTGGTTGTGGTATTGGTCGCACTGTTAAAGATCCAGACATAGGCATTGGCCGCGCTATTTTCCGAAGATGACCAATAGATACCCGTTGCCGTAGTATCAATGGAAATTGAAGCACGATTGGTATACAAAACGCCCAGTTCCAATTGGGATGGCAAGTACCAGTCGCTCTTTCCGTTGGAAACAAGATTGTAGCAATAGGCCGCAGCAGTATGAGCTTGTGCCCCTGTGGTGCTACATGAATCCAAGGGCACAAGAGATTGGGTGTGTGCCCAGCCCGTTGTTGCAACAGCAGCACCGCCAGTTATATTTGCGTTTGTGACATTCGTATTGGCGGTGTCAAGCGCTGTTGCTGCGCAATCGCTCCATGTCAGGGCCACCCTCGTTCCCGCACAGGCCGACCCGTTCCAATACATGCCAGCGTCACATCTTGTTGTGAACATCCGGATATTTCCATCCGGACTCAGCCCCGCATAAGGTGTTCCATCGGCGCACACCATGCCCACCCCGCTACATCCCTCCAGCGTCCTGATCGTGATATCATCCGTTTTATCGCCTATAGACGCATAGAACAGATCGGCCTGTGTTTGGGCGGCATTGGATGTCATCTTGAGATAGACAACATCGCCATTGGCCACGGCAACCACTTTGGACGCTTGATCGGCACCATTCAGGTTAATAACAACTGGTCGAGCGGACGCGACAGTCATGTAGCAAGAACTTGACAGCCCGCCGATGATAATTTTGTTCGATGACATCACGGTTGAGGTTGGGGCATTACTGATATCTATAAAATCAAAAGGCGCAGGGGAGCAAACGGACGTTGTTGGCGGCGGTGTTGTGCCCAATGGCACCCATGCACCCCCATAACAGATATCAAAATTTCCAGACCCGGTATATCGCAACGTATTCGTATCTGCAGCGGTCGAACAGGTTGTATCATTGCCAATGCGAAGTCCGTTATCAGCGATAATGCGTCCGCCCACATGGAGCATTGCCTCCGGAGCAGTCTTGTTAATTCCCACAAGGCCCGCAGATGTAATTCTCAGGGCTTCGTTTGAATCGGCGGCGCCTGTGGCGCTCAGGCCAATCACAATATCGACCGGAATATTTCCTGTAGAAACCGTTCCATTGACGATACCCTTAATCTGCACCTGCGCCGCGCCAGGATAGGCAGATCCATCATAGCCGCGGTAGAGAATAGAGCCTATTGTGTCGCCATTGTTTGGCAGGGTATTGAACGCTGGTCCACCTCTCATTCTGGAGAAGAGCACCCGTCCATCGAAATCATGTGTCGCGCTATATCCACCAATCATCTGTGATGTGGAACCGGACGTTGCATACTGGTCAATATTGCCAGACAGTCTTCCTTCGGCAGCCCCGATGTTGAAAACAGGCAGGACCGTACCCGGTGTTGCTAGGGCGAAGCGACCAATTTCGAAATTATTCGGATAGAGGATACCTGTGCCCACCTCGGACAAAGTGGAATCGTTTTGATAACCGAAATATACCGGGAGGTCTGTTCCGCCCGTGCTGCTGGTTATCAGAAGGCCATCGCCATAACCCGCCGTATTCCACGATGCGCCACCATGATCGCCAATCTGGAGGCCCGCATAAATTAGGGCCGAATCGCCATTGGCGGGGGAGAAGCGCAAACGTTCATTGGTGCCAAGATAAAGTCCCGTTGAAACCTTGCCCGTACCATCATTGAATTTGAACGCCATCCCTGCCGATCCGGGATTGGCTTCGCGCACCGCGGTGATCGCCGCAGTTGGCACCATGGTGGAATCGACGGTTGGCGCGATGCCAAACGCAATCCCGGTTTCATCCAGCGCGGTATCGGAAGCCAGTGTGCTGCTCCAACCGATATTACCAAGGGTATCATTATCATTTGCTGTTTGGGTGACGTTAACACGGCCACCGTGATGTTCGCCTGCTACGAAAATGTAGACGGAGCCGGAATCCGTTCCTTTGTCGTCATCGTTATGTGCGCCGATGTAAAGATAGTTGCCGTAAGCATCGATTCCCCAGCCAAAATTATCACTACTCGCCCAGTC
The DNA here is from genome assembly GCA_964624435.1 of uncultured Micavibrio sp. GTDB lineage: Bacteria > Pseudomonadota > Alphaproteobacteria > Micavibrionales > Micavibrionaceae > Micavibrio_A. The sequence continues at coordinate 2,204 of CAZUYV010000006.1, forward strand.
CGAATGAACCATTCTTTTTGTTTGCGTATTTGCAGCGCTATAAACAAAGGCGGCACCGCCCCCGCCGCCATCGCCGCTGGCGCCAACAAAAGTATAACCACCAGACAGGGCATTCCCATAGCCAAACCAGACACCGGCATATGTTGGTGAGGCCTTAAGTTTCGCAATCTGCGCGCCAGTTGTAACATCGAATGTGATAACGGCGCCGCTGTCCACGCCGCCCACATCATCGGCAATCTGTGCAGAGACCCTATTTCCGTCTGCTCTTAGAACATAACCCAGCCAGTCGTCTGTAGATCCCCCTGTATGGCTCATTGTATGCAATAATTGCCCTGTTTTTGCGTTATAGGCATAAATGGCCCCACTATTTGTGATGCCACCTATGTCAGAGGCGCCATCTCCAATCAGAACATAATCACCTGTCAGGGCAACGCCCGAACCGGCATAATCTGCTCCAGCCGTAGGTTCGGTATATTCTTTAATCAACGCAAATGTTTTTGCATCATATAAATAGGCTTTGGCATACCATCCACCAATCAGAATATATCGGTTGTTCATAGCCAGGGAAGTACCAAACAGTTCGCCAGGGAGTGCTACGGGTGCTACAAATTTCTTGATTAACGTTCCAGATTTATAGTTGAAGAGATAGACCGCTCCAGCGTCTGCAGCACCATCATCCTTTCGTTCTGATGCAACCAGAACAAAATCACCGTAGGCAGCCATATGGCCACCAAAGTAATCGCCCACAGCGCCGTCTGTCGGTTTTATTTTTAGGAGCTGTGCGCCAGTACTAAGATCAAACGTATAAATCGATCCGGAATCCGATCCGTTATCGTCATCCTTGCGTGCAGAAATAATAGCGTGTGTGGCAGTTAGGGCAATGCTTTCACCAAACGCATCACCGGCCTGGCCATCAGACGCTGTTATTTTTTTTACCTCGCGGAAATCATTGGAGGTCGGCGTTGGTTTCGGTGAGCCGATCGCTAGATTACCCGCACCTCCGCCTCCGCTGCCTACGCCGCCATTGGCCAATTCTTCCCACGCATATACGCCACTGTTATCAACGCAGAGTTCCAACGTCACAGGATCGGATGATGTGTTGCGGCGAACATTCCCCACATTACCGACAGCGCAAGTTGGCATGGTGGCCTGATCCGGGATCATGAGGCCCTTGCTTCCGGTCATTTTAAATTGCCCATTAAAGGCAGCGGATTGACCGCTGAACGTTACGCTTTTCACCGAAGGATCCATCTGTGCAACCACTTCGCCATCTTCATCCATGGTGAGTTGCCATAGGTTTGGATTTTCTTCGTTCGCTTGTGCATAGCTGTATATGCTTACCATGTCATCGCCGGATGGCGTGATAAGGGTAAGGTCGCCGGCATCGCCAAGCTTACCATTGGTGTTGACGTCGGCTGTTGAAAAATTGCGGCACGGTGTCTGGAACGTTTTGTCTTTCCCAGCCGAGATGATGGCGATAACGGGAAGGGATGTGGAGTTTGCGCCTTGCAGGCGTTTAGACGTGGTACCGCCGCAGCTATCAACCTTTACCGCCGCGCCATGATCCCAAACGCAATAGCCGTAGGATGTGCCCCATGTATCGCGCTTGCTTGCACCGATTGAATCAGGGATAAATCCGCCGCCATTGGATCCTGCAACGCCGTCCGGCCCTGCGCCCGCCGCATTCTTCCATTCGCGCGGTTCGTTCAGGCGGTCACCATCGCAATCCGCGGTGGTCAGGTTCGCGACATCGAGCATCAACATACGGGACGCCGTGGCAATCTGGGTCTGGGTCAAGGTTGATTGATTGAGCTGGCTCATATTCTTCACTGGCCCCTTCATAAGCACAGTGGTGGCCCCGCCAATCGTTCCGGCAATCGCCACGGCGCCGAACAGGACAAAGAGGATGTTCCCGGATTGATTCAATCCGGTTGCCCCTTTCTTTCCTTCGTTATGCCATGGCCATTTCATCATTCATTCCATTCTTATTGCGGATGCACGAAGCAGATGAGGGTTTTGGTTCCGGAACAACTAGAGCCGCTTTCATCCCAGCGCCTATATGTTGAGAAGCTTTTATCGCCGACGCGTGAAGTGCCGGATGTTGTTGTAAACCCATCGCAGTTATTGCTGGCAGTTGCGGATGCCGCCAATGGCCAGAGTGTGTTGTTTGCATCGTTCGGACGGCCGGTCCAGTGATTGTTATTGGTTCCGTTATATCCCGTGCTGCCAAAGGTCGTAGCGGTATTCCACGATGCTGAATCATTAGGGCCCTGACCCGAAGCGTTGGTGGTAAATGTTGCCCCGCCTATGGTTGCCTGCCCCGCGAAGGCAAATATGTATACGGTACTGGCATTGCCGTTCTGGCAGGTTGTTTTATCGCAGATCCAGGCCTTGACGCGTGAAGAGGTTAGTGTGCCTGCAGCCGATTTTCCTAACCAATTCCGGGTATTAAGCTCGGTCAGACATGATGCATTTGCACCCGATAAGCCACCGAGGTTACCCGCATATTCTGAGGTTGTTTTGACGAAAAAGCCGGTATTCACACTTGCATTGAAAGTGTCTGTCTGATCCCCCAGCCTTACGATAGTTTTATATAGGGTGGTGGTGTTGGGTGGTGTTGTCAGGGTGATAATAATTTTATCATTGGTTATGACGTTGGTGGATAGACCCGTCACGGCAACACCATTCTTGGTCATGCTGATGGTTCCTGCATCAGATGCCACAGTTAATGTGCAATTGCCCGTAATGCCCGAAAGTTTTACGGCTTTGGTTGATGCGGAAGTGCTTACAGATGAGCTTCTGACGTCCATAAAATCGAAAGGCTGCGGATAGCAATCGACATCGGATTTTTGACGGGATGTCGTTGCACCGTTATAAATGTAGGCTTTTCCGTCATTGTCGCCCGCAGCACCGATTATGGCCAGGTTGTTTTTGAGGGCAACCGAGCCATACTGATCTGTAGAAGGTGTTGAGGAAAGTTTTGCAACCTGGTTTCCACTGCTAATATCAAACAAATAGGCTGCCCCATTATCGCTCGAATACAGAGGGGCCCCTGTCAGAAGATATTTCCCTGAAAGAGAACCCTTCCATCCATAAGCCTCATCATTGGTCATGGTTTCATGCGGGGCAATGGTATGTAGCTGAGTGCCGGTTGCGGTATCATAAACAACCATGCGCGGCGGGGTGAGCATACCCAACACAAGGAAACTGTCGTTGATTTTTAAATCTGTAGCATACATACCGCTGCCACCCGACGTTTCGAGAGCGCCCATCGCTTTGGTATAAAGAAGCTGTCGTGAAGGCCAGTCATAAACATGGGCCGTCCCTATGCCGGTAGACATATTAACTGTAATAATTCCCAGATAATTTCCTGATATAACGGCCATTAAGGGGATATCTGTCCCGGGAGTCCCGGGAGCAAAGGTCGCGATGTTGGCGCCTGTTATTACATCAAACAGGAAAACTCCTTTGATCGGTGAACTGATCGCCGCTATATTGCCGCTCATTGAAACGTGGAAACCAAAGCTGTCCGATGCACCCGGCGTTCCAGGGGTTCGAAGCCTGAAGAGTTGCGTACCTGTCTGAAGATTAAAGATATAAGCCGCCCCAGAGCCTATGTTGGCGTATGGCGCGCCGATAACGGCATAATTTCCATCAACCGCGAATACTCCTCCAAACATTTCTCCGGCCGTTCCGCCCGTTGCAGTCAGCCAACGTTCATGAGCACCTGTTGAGACGTTGTTGACGGCAACGCGGCCTGTCGCGGAGGTGTTGCCGTATGCACCGACGAGAGCGTACTGTCCTGAAATATCGATCCAGTTCCCATACATGTCGCCCGTCGCCAGGGGTGATGCCATTGTAGTTTCCGTCAATTTTGCGGCACGCCAGTCAATGACTGGCTGCGCATCGCAACCGATGTCGATCATGGTCACGGAATCACTGGCGGGGGCAGAGACCACAAGATATTTGCCGGAGAAGGTAATGCTGTCCGCATCATCCAGGGATGTGGCCCCGGTGAGGACATCTACTAATACAGGATTGGTTGGGCCAGTAACATCGATAGAGACGACGGCATTGGGCGTTTTGGTTGTGGCATAAATATGATTGTTGACCTTGATGAGATTTTCAATCGTATCAAGATTTGTTGAATCGATCAGGCTTGCACCCACTGTTGGTGTCGCAGGCGTAGTAATGTCGATCACAGCAAGAGAGTCCGATGTGTTGCCCGTGACATAGGCATAATTTCCACTCACCACCACATCGCGCGCGCCATCCATGGCTGTGGCGCTGGCTACACTGCCGACATAAGTTGGAACAAGCGGGTTGGTGATATCTATAATCGTCAGGGAATCCGTTAGGTTGGAAGCAACGTATAATTTCGTGCCCGAGATCGCCATTCCCTGCGGCATGTCAATACTTGCGTGGGTGAAAGAGGCGACCGCCAAAGGATTATAGGGGTCGGTAATATTGATGACGCTGATTTTATCATTGGCGCTGCTGCTGACATAGGCATAGTTGCCCGAGATTTCAATATCGTAAGGCGTGGATATATAGGTGCTCGTCGCATTATAAAGCTTGGCCAGCGTTGCAATATTCGCAGAGGATATGGAATAGGATGTAAAGTTGCTCGTGCTGCCAATGACATATATAAAACCATTGGAATAGGCGGATCGGATCGCCCCATCGATGTCGGTGCCGGCAACGGATGATGTTTGTGTGAACGAATCCGGATCCGCAATATTGATGGAGGAGAGACGATCTGCGGTGACAGCTGTGGCGAACAGGGAGTTCTGATCAATGATAGTAACGCCGCGAACTCCATCGATATTCGACGTTGTATAGGTTCCGCGCTGACGGAGGTAGCCGGTTGAATAAGGGCATATATCCGTTGTCGTCGATTCCGCCGTAACGGTGCCGCCGGAAACAACGCTTGCCCACGCCCCAGCGCCATTGCAATATTCCAGCGCCCCGCTATTCATGCGCAGCACCCCGGCATCATTGATATCAACGCAGGTGGAATCCATACCGATCCGCAGGCCATTGCCAAACTGGATTCGCCCAGCCACATGCAATGGTGCCGAAGGTGCCGTGGTGTTAACGCCCAGCCGTTTGGCCGATGTCAGCGTCATTAATGGCGTCGTGGTTGCGGCGCCCGTTGCGCTATAGCCAAAAAGTAAGTCCGTGGGGACAGAGCCGCCCGCTACCGTGCCGTTGACCTTGGCGACAAGGGCGTTATGGCCATGGCCGGTAATATCACTGGAAGCATGGCCGTTATAACCGCTGAAATTGAGGGACCCGATCAAATCACCATTGACGATGGTGGTGGCGAGGGTGGAGGTTCCGCGCGCCCGTTGTAGTTTCAAGGTTCCGGCCTCTGTTGCGACAGAAGAATATCCATAGAAACCAAAATGATTGTTGTCGTTCGCTCTTTGCAGGTAGAGCGACGGAATGGGCAGGGTCAGGTTACCGGTGGTATCGAAGAGCGCGGTGGTAACGGGCGTCGTTCCATCGGCCGCGGTTTCAATGAAACGCAGGCTGCTGTTATAAAGAACGCTGGCCCCGGTCGATATGCCCGCGCCCTTCGCGCCGAAGTAGCCAGTGGTAGAGTAGGCTGGAATGGCAGAAAGGTTGGCATAGGTGACATCGCCTATAAATCCTGTCCCGAATGAGGATGTTTGCTGCGTCCAAGTAACGCCATCTGGGGACGTGGCGAGCGTTCCGTTGCTGCCCACCGCAACAAATTGCCCTCCCCCATAGCCGACACCATTTATATTGGTTGTTCCAAAAGATGATGTTTGCTGCGTCCATGTTATTCCATCGGGGGATGTAGCAAGTTTTCCACTGTTTCCGACTGCAACAAATTTCCCCCCGCCATAAGTAACATCACCTATTCCCGTTGTTCCAAAAGATGATGTTTGCTGCGTCCATGTTATTCCATCGGGGGATGTAGCAAGTTTTCCACTACTTCCGATCGCAACAAATTTCCCCCCGCCATAAGTGACAGCAATTATTGTTGTCGTTCCAAAAGAGGATGTCTGCTGCGTCCAAGTAACGCCATCGGGGGACGTGGCTAGAAGACCCGAAACCCCCACTGCGACAAATTGACTACCACTGTGGGCGAGACCATATATCGATGTCGATCCAAAAGATGATGTTTGCAGCGTCCATGTTATTCCATCGGGTGATGTGGCGAGTTTTCCGCTGTTACCCACAATTACGAATTTTCCCCCGGCATATATGACGTCCATAACCGCTGCGCCAAAAGCGGAGTTGTTTTGTTGCGTCCATGTAACACCATCAGACGATGTAGCAACCAGAGTGCCATTACCAATTGCTACGAGTTTCGTGGCACCAAAAGCGATTGCGTTTAAATCCATTGCGCCAAAAGCGGAGTTGTCTTGTTGCGTCCATGTGACACCATCGGGAGAAGTAGCTAGCTTCGCGCTAAAGCCAACAGCGATAAATGCATTTGCTGCTGCTGCACCAGCTTGATAATAATTTGCCAAAAGGCCGCGTTTATAGGCGGGGTTGAAGGATGACAGCGCCGTGCATTCCCGGCCTGAGTATGCCATGAGAGAGGAGGTGTAATTCCCAGAGAAAATATAAGTGCCATCCCCCCAGATCGGCCAAGACATGGAAGGGATTGTTTGCTGTAACGTGAAGGCCGTGCCGTTGAACGAATAAACCAGAAGCCCGCCATCACCCGTAACATAAACACTGGTGCCATCGCCCCACATGCCCCATACGTTGCTTCCAGTGCTGTGCGTGGCAATCTGCGTCAAGGCTGCGCCATCAAATGTATAGGCAACGACGCCAGTGGAATATTTTGGAGCGAATATATAATTACCGTCCGTCCAAATCCGGTTCACGTCAGAAAATGTATTATACTGCCCTACATAGTTCAGCGCTGTGCCATCAAGTTTGAAGATATTCAGGCCGGTTGAGGAAGAAGCGTACAGATAGCTGCCACTCCCGCCCAATCCTACCAGAGTGGCCCCGGCCCCGGCATGGCTTGAACTCACGGTAAAGGCTGAACCGTTAAAGGACAGAACTTTTATGCCTTCATTCTCGAATGTTGCGATGATCTTTCCATCGCGAACAATGAGATCTCTGGCCTTTATATTCGCGTAACTTCCGGCGAGGGTGAAGGTGGCCCCGTCAAATGTGAAGGCTTTTACTCCCACGCCGCTATCGATAACGTATATATAAGTCCCATCACCTTCGACGGCTTTGCCCGTTACCCCGGCATAGGTTCCAAGCAAGGTAAAACCAGCATTGTTCAGACGATACGCCCGCAACCCCTGACCCAAACTAGCGACGTAATGAAACTTCCCATCGCTCCAGATCCCCTCGGCATTGGTCGTGGCGAGTGTGGCCTTAAGCGTCAGATTTTGCTCTTTGGTGGTTAGGCAATTATTATTCGCTCCTGTCGCCGGCGTGAATGTATCACCAATCTGAATTTTGGATGACAATGGACGCATCGGTGTGGCGTTGATGCCAAGGCTTCCTGTATGATCCATCGTCATGCGTGATGTCATCGGGTTGGTGCCATCGCTGACTTTGAAATTCAGGGCGCCTTGCCCCATGTTCCCAGCGAGAACGCCCGTTACCGCCGCCGTAGCATCGGACGTATCCGTTTGCGTCGTGTCGATCCGCAGGCCAATACCAGCTTCCGCGCCTCGTCTGTTCGATTGCAACAGGACGGAAGTACCGTAAGCGGAAGCGTTTCCTGCGGAGTCTTTGACACTTACACTCTGGGCAAATTTTTGGTTCGCGGTATAACGTTCACGGCTAGCTTGTCCCGTCGGTTGCTGACCTTCCAGATAGATGGCTTTCACCTCATTGCCAGACAGAATGCCGTCATACAGGCGGAAGTCATCAATATACCCATCAAAATTCCAGTCGCTCCAAGAGCCGAAATTATAATTGCCAGTCCTGATTATAGCGCCGCTCGGCGTCAACTCCTGTATACTGGGTTGTACTACCCCGTTAATATAGAATGTTGGCCTGTTGGTAAGAAGGCTGTTGTCATAGGTAACCGCCACATGATTCCATTCATTCAATTTTATGGAACCTTGTGAAGAAGCCGTCCACATACCCTGTGCCCCGGTGGCGTATTGCAGGAAAGACAAACTTTCATAATTCTTGTTGACCATGAACCCGAAACCATCGGGCCATGTTTGGAAAAAGAATCCAGTCGTCTGACCATAGGAATTCCATGTTTTCGGATTAATCCATCCGGCGAACGACATTCTTGTTTTAGCCTTTGAACCGAGGGCCGTTGACAGATTGTATTGCCTGTCGTTGCTAGAGAGAACAGCGGCACCGCCAATTTTTCCTTTGACTGCCTGAGCCGCTCCGCTCCCCCCTGTCCATATTGCATCGTAACCATTCGGGCCGCTATCAACCAAGGTGGTGGCTGGAACGTCATCCATTTTCCAGTGGCCGATCAGTTCGGCGCCGGTCGTTGAGGCCGATGGGACGGGGGCTTTTTCGCAGGTATATCTGTATGTATTGGTGCAAAAAACATCGGCGAATGTCCCGGCGGGGGTCATCCTCATATAAGCGCAATCTTCATTCCCAGCATTGTTTGGTTCACCTGAATCCCAATTTGAATAGGTTGAGGAAGGATCGGTCCAGACAAAGGTTCCTTCAACCGCCTGATCGGAATAGCCAACCCACATATTGTCAGTTCTCAAGGCATGCATCGCGTTGAACTCGGCGGTATCGTTGAGCGTTACCAGATCCGCCCCATCGGCCTGACATGTTGTTCTGGCACTCGCGAATGTTACAGGGCTGTTATAATATTTATAACAGCGACCATTTATGGATGAATAACCTGTGCCCTGACAGGCCGCGCCCTTGGTGGTGAGATAGAGTTGTGCCACTTCCGCTTCCGTCAGGGCGCGGTTATAGACGCGGAGATCGTCTATTGTCCCATCAAATCCCTGATTGCTTACTGCAGGGTGACCCCCGATCCGCGTGTTTGCGTTCAAAAGATTCCATGAAATAGGATCTGTATTGGTCCGTTCATCCACTTTTTGCCCATCGACATACACAACATACTTATCGGTGGCATCGTTGAAGGTCCCCGTCACATGCCTCCAGCCGGGGGCTACTGACCAATACCAAGCACCGCCCGCCCAAGATGAGCCATTATAATATTGGAGAACAAGGCCAGTCGTCGTTGTATAAAGTTCTACATTCGCGCCGATCGAAAGAACGAGGCCTGTGCCTGCACCGCCTGTGCCCGTTATATTAACCCAGCCGGAAATGGTTCCTTCCGTTGGTTTTCCCAGAAGGCCCGGAACAGTAACGCCATCATTCTCGGTCGCTTCAAAATTAAGCGCGCCGCTTCCGACTTTTCCGGTTGACCATTGCGGTGTGTTTGCAAAAGTTCCGGTGTTGGTGCCTTTGGAATCGGCAACGGTTGTGCCCGTGCCCTCATCAAATTTCCAGTGGGCGATCAGGCCTTCGCTGAGTGAATCGCCGCTACCGCCACCGGAAATGGATTCCCATGCGCCTGCCACGCCATCCCAGTTACAGATTTCAAGGACGGCGGGATCGCTGGTGGAATTGGTGCGCAGGGCAAGAGAATTTGCTTCGTCGCATACGCCGGAATTGGTTTGGTCGGCCAGTTTCAGGCCCGTGGTGGTGACACCGCCCGCAACTGTTGTGTTGCCGCCAACCTCAAGTTTGCTTTCGGCGTTGGTAACGCCGAGCGTTACGCCACCTGCGGTGTAGTAACTATAAAGTTGTGCAATTTCGCCATCTGTCAGAGGGCGATTGTAAATACGGACATCATCGATAGTCCCCTGCGTGTTAAAGTTTGCGTTTGACGGGTGCTTCCCGATGAATGTGTTTAGGGAGCCTGGGTAAGAGATCGATTGGGTGGATCCCCAGTGTGTTCCGACCTTACTGCCGTTCAGGAACAATTCGAATTTATCCGTGCCTGGATCGAATGTTGCGACCAGATGTTTCCATCCAGCACCAGAAAGAGTCCCGGCGCCATACGAGTTCGGCCAGTCCCACGTTGAGGGGGCGTAACTAAAAAATGAAAAGAATCCGGCGGTGGTGGCGCGCAGCACAATATTGTCGCCAACGGAAATAATGGTACTTTCGTTAGCTGTGCCTATACCTGTAATATTGACCCACGCAGACAAGGTTGCCGTTGCTGGCGAACCCATCTTGCCTGAGATCTGAACCCCGTCACTATCTGCATCTTGCAAACTCAGCGCTTTGCCGCCTGATCGGCCGGGGACCCATTGCGGTGTGTTGACGAACGTGCCGTTATGCGCACCGGTTTCGTCGCGCGTTGTTGTGCCGGTGCCTTCATCGAATTTGTATTCGGCCACCAGACCGGAACGAATATCTGCCACGGCGCCGGCGACTCCCGACATTTCGCAGATGTAATACAGGGCGATCCCGCAGGGTTGATCATTAAGAGTTCCGCCGGAGGCTTGGTCCATGCGACCGCAATCCTCATTTCCGCCACTATCATTAGGTTCGCCAGCCGTCCAATTTGTGTAAGCGGAGGATGTAAGCCAGACCCATGTTCCCTCTACAGCAGCATCGGTATATCCCACCCAGACATCGTTGGTTCCACGCAGGATGTTTACAGCATTAAAATCAGCCGTGTCCGCAAGGTTTGCCAAGTCTGCACCATTGCCTTGACACGCTAATCTGGCATTGGCCCATGTTGCGGCCGACGTAACCAGTTTATAACAGCTGCCATTTACTAGGGTATATCCCGGTACAGCGCAGGAGGTCGGGTTGCTGACGGAGACGCTCGCGACATTCCAGTTCGACGAAGTCGCAAGCGATGCTTCATCGTAACTGTAACTCATTACAAGGTCATCGCTGCCCGCTGGACGGTTGACGAGTTTCTTATCGCCCGCATCATCCACATCGCCATCGGCATTGACATCAGCGGTGGCCCAGTCTTCGCAACGCGTTTGGAAGGACCGGTCCGGTCCGGCGGATAAAATGGCGATCGTTGTCTGCTTGCCGACATCTGCCGCTGGAAATGTTGTCGTGTTTAAACCGGGTAGGCGATTTTGCGAAGCGCCGCCACAGGTCGAATCATCAACCTTGGGGCCGTGATCCCAGACGCAGTAGGCATAGTAATTGCCCCATGCGTCTCGCCATGAACTGACGGCCAATGCGTCAGGAAGAAATCCCCCGCCCACGGGGGGTGTTTGTCCGGCGATGGTTTTATAAGGGAGCGGTTCGACCGTGCCATCGATGTCGCAATCTTTTGTCACGCCGGGCTGAGAAATTCCCATTACCGCCATGCGCATATTGGTCATGATTTCGTTTTCGGAAAGGGCGCGGCTCGAAACCTTGGTCATCGCCTTCATCGGGCCGGACATGATGCCCGAGGCCGTGGCCCCAACGAGACCGACGAGAGCAACGGCGCCGAAGAGGGCAAAGAACACGTTTCCCGACTGTTTGCGCAGTCGGAAAGCATTCATCTTCAGGTAGTTATTTCCCCGGCAGAAAATTGCCATAACTCCTACTTGTTCCTCGCCTATTTAGGGCGGACCCCCTAGAGCGCATGCGCCCCCATCATCTATTATGTCTTTGAAAAGCTTAAGAACGACTGAAAATTATTGTACATGTGAGCAACATGAGCAACTGATTGTTTTAGTATTATAATTTGGGATAGCGCACAGACTTATCCCAAATCAATACTATAGTAACCGGAAACAAAATATATGCATAGGGGGTTCTAACGAACAAAAGGTTCGTTAGAATTTTCTAAAGTAATGGAAAGTTGCGCTTGATTAGGCGTTACCGGCCGTGGCATCCAGTGGCTGTTTTTGCTCCCGGCGCTGCGAGAGATACATGCTGCGGAAGTCCACCGGATTGAGATAAAGCGGCGGCAATCCACCGGCGGCGGTGGCCGTCGCGATCAACTGGCGAGCGAAGGGAAAAATCATCGCCGGGACATCAACATATAAAACCGGGTTGATGCGGTCAGCAGGGGCATCCTTGATGGTCACCAGCGCGGCATAAACCAATTCCGTGATAAAAACCACGGTGCCTTCGCGGGAAGCCTTTACCACCAGCGTCAACGCACTTTCATACAAATCGGGATTTTGTTCATCGGGAATGCGCGTGGCATCCAGCATGATGTTGATGTCCATTTCGGTGCGGACTTTTGAAGGACGCAAGACGTCTGGAGCATTCGGATTTTCAAAGGAAAAATCCTTCACATACTGGGCATGAACCATCACAGGAAGATCGGGCACATCGACATCGATGCGGGGTTTGTTGTCTGTGCTAGATGCGTCGGCCATAATCATTCACTCACTTATTCTTGTATGAAGGGTGCCCTTGGGTAGCATGAAATGCCGGCCCCTCGCAAGATTGCCTGTGTTAACGATCATTGGCCGGGCGGGTGAGGCGATCCGGGTCTTCCCGGACACGGATGAAGTCGCCTTCAATGACCCCGGTGTCGGGGTTGAGCGAACCTTCCTGGCGCCCGTATTTGGTGGCAAGCACACGGCGAACTTGTTGGCGCACCGCAGGGACTAGCAGGGCAAATCCGACGAGATCGCTGACAAAGCCCGGCAGGATCAAAAGGACCCCGGCGATCATCAGGCAGAGCCCATCAAACATGTCATCCATCGGCAACAATCCGCGATCCAGAGACTGGCGCACGCGGGCCAGCACACCAAGGCCCTGATGCTGCACAATGGCCGTTCCCAGAACCGCCGAAAGGAAGCATAAAAGGAGTGTTGTGAAAACACCCAAATGGCTACCGACCGCGATAAAAGCGGCGATTTCAAGGAAGACAAGTACTGGCGCGGCGTAGAAAAAGATCATGGTAATCCTTGCTTTTTGGGCTGCTCCCCTCCAGATTGGGTGGGAAAGCTTTTCCGTTTGCCCCATGCCGTGTTAAACTAGGGGAAGTGCCGTGAATTGCAATATTTAAGTCAGCAAAGAAGAGTAATGCCTTGCAAACTGAATTGATCCTCTATGCCCTCGTTGCCGCCGGCCTCGTATTCTGGCTGCGCAGTGTTCTTGGCACCCGTCATGGTGATGAGCGGGAGCGCCCCAATCCTTTCACAACCCCGGCTGAAAAACCTTTCGCGGAAGCCAAAGCCGCCGCCGCTGCGGCAGGTGTTGATACAGAGAACGGTCTTGCTATCGATGTCCGTCCAATCCTGCCGCGTAATGTGAGCATCGAGGGGCCCGCAACGGAAAGCGGCCTCATGGAAATTGGCCGCGTGATGCGCGATTTCGATTTGCCAACCTTTACGCAAGGTGCACAGGATGCCTTCGCCATAATCGTCGAGGCCTTTGCACAAGGTGACCGCGATACGCTTCAGAATCTTCTGGAACCCAGCGTCTATGCTGCATTCGATGCTGCGCTGAAAGACCGTGAAGAAAAGGGTGAAAAAGTCGAAACCGAGATTCATGCCGTACGCCGCGCCGAAGTTTTGAAAGCGGAAATAAAAGACAAGGACGCCTTTATCACTATCCGCTTCATTGCCGATGAGACTTGTGTTGTCCGTGACCGCGAGGGCCACATATTGTCGGGCGACCCTGATCGCATTACCGAAATGAATGATATCTGGACATTTTCCCGCACCATCAAGAGCCGCGACCCGCGCTGGTTACTTGCCGAAACCAGCGATGGCGATGTGAAGGAAGAAATGAGCACACCAATACCGGATTCCTACAGCCTTTAAACTATCTGCCATTGCAGGGCCTAACGAAGCAATCCATACTCCCCGTATGGATTTTTTCGTTATGAGGTGATGCGAATGAAAGCACGGTTCTGGTCTTTGGGTGTTCTGCTTTTTGTCACGGCCTGCGCAACCGGCGCAGTGAAGGATGAGGGGGCACAAAAAGCCCTTGTTCTGAAACCATCGTCTTTTGCCAGTCTCGAAGGCTGGAACAGTGATGACCTCAGCGGGTTTATGGAGGCGTATCGCAAAAGCTGCGCCCGTATCGCAAAGAAAAATGCTGCAGACAAATTCTCAGCCAATACTGCGTTTGGAACCTATGGGCCATGGCAGGAAAACTGCAGCAAAGGCGCGCAAATTGCCGCTGCTGATGGTGCGACCGTCCGAGCCTTTATCGAAGAAAATTTCAAGGTGGTGCAGGCGACAGGCGCCGGAGACCCGAACGGGCTTTTCACCGGTTATTATGAATCAACGCTCAATGGATCACGCACAAAACATGGGCCGTACCAGCACCCGCTGCTCACCCGCCCTGATGATCTTGTCATGGTTGATCTTGGTGAGTTTCGGGAAGAGTTGAAGGGGCAGCGCATTGCGGGCCGCGTTCTGGACGGCAAGCTCAAGCCCTATGAAACACGTGAGCAAATTGTTGCAGGAAGCCTTGCTGGCGCTAAGCCAATTGTCTGGCTCGACGATCCGCATGATGCGTTTTTTGTGCAGGTGCAGGGATCAGGCGTCGTGCGTCTCGATGATGGTTCCACCATGCGTGTCGGTTATGCCGGTCAGAACGGCCATGTTTATTACGCCATCGGGCGGGAGCTGGTGAAGCGCGGAATTTATAAGAAAGAAGATGTGTCGATGGAAAGCATCACAAGCTGGATGCGGGAAAACCCGGCCAAGGCGGATGAACTCATGAACACGAACAAATCCTATGTTTTCTTTAAGGAAATGGAAGATGACGGAACGGGCGCGGGACCACAGGGTGGTGAGGGTGTGAAGCTGACGGCGCAACGTTCACTCGCTATCGACCACAGCATCCTGCCTTATGGATTCCCGGTTTTCCTGTCGGCTGACGTCACCGATTTGGCGGGCCAGAAATTCAACCGCCTGTTAATGGCACAGGATACGGGCGGCGCAATCCGCGGGCCAGTGCGCGGTGATGTGTTCTGGGGTTCCGGGGCTGCGGCGGAGGCCAAGGCCAGCCCGATGAAAGCCCAAGGGCGTTACTGGTTCCTGATTCCCAAAACGGTACAATGAGGTGAGGGGTATAAACCCGCACCAATTTATGGCAGGATATCCGCATGTTGATTTTAGGTTTTACACCGCTCGAATTTATGGAACTGCTCAGTTACGTTGCGACCGTGGTGGGTATTCCGCTCGCGCTTGGCACCTTTGTCCTGCAGGAAAAAAAGGAACGGCAGAACGAGCAGGAAGAAATCTATGACAAACTGATGGGGCATTATGCGGACATTCAGGAAAAGCTCTTCGAATATCCCGAGATCGATCTGCACACCGCGCCTAGCCATGATCCAGAAACGCAGCGCCGTCAGTATATTCTCTATGAAATGCTGATTTCGCTGTTTGAACGAAGCTTCATTTTGCTTGAGGCGGAAAAAGATCCCGCCTATCAACGGATGTGGAACAGCTGGGTCGACTATATTGAGTCCTGGTTGGCCAAGCCGAACTTCGTTGCCGCCCTCCCGCAGCTGATGAAAGGCGAGGATCCAGATTTTGTTGCCTATGTTGCAAAATTGTCAGGGTTGGATTTAAGGCCTTGATCTGTAAAGAAATGTTATGTGGATCATTCTGTGTATCATTTCCCATCTCATCTTTCCCTAATATACAAACCGCGGCTTTCCCATTGATCTACAAGCAAAAATCGCGTAGTTTTTCGATGGTAATGCTTTGGCATTTCCCTATGACTCGCCATGTGGCGCAGTCCATCCGATTTTTTTAAAAAGACTTTCTTAGGCAGAAGATGAGAGCCATGAACAAAATCCATTTCAAACGCACGTTCGGTGCAGGCGTATTTACACTGTTAATGGCAAGCGCCGGTTTTTCCGGAATTGCTTTCGCGCAACTCGGCAATCAAAGCACGATTGCGGATCCATCCCGCGCTTCGGAAGAGTTCCGCCAGCCTGATATGACACCGCAAGTTGCTGAACCGGATATCCGCGTCAACCGCCCGCAGCCGCAAGGTGCGCCAGCCGGTGCTGAAAAAATTACCTTCACGTTGCAAGGTATTTCTGTTGAAGGCGCTACCGTTTATTCGCAAGAAGAAATTGCCAAGGTGTACCAAAGCAAGATTGGTTCGACCCAGACCCTCGCCAATGTTTACGAAATTGCCAATGAGCTGATGCTCAAATACCGCAATGACGGTTATATCCTGACGCAAGTTGTTGTTCCGCCGCAAACCATTGATGGCGGCAGAGTGCAATTGCGCGTCGTTGAAGGTTTCATTGACCAGGTGAAACTGGAACAATCCGAAGGTGCCGGCAATGTGAACATGCGCAACATCGAAGATTACGCTTCGCAAATCCGCACGGGCGGCCCGCTTAATGTTCGCGATCTAGAGCGTGAATTGCTTATCATCAACGATCTGCCGGGCATCACAGCCCGCAGCATTCTTAGCCCATCGCCGACTGTTACTGGTGCTGCTGATATCCTGATCATTGTTGATTACGATTCTGTCGATGGCTTGATCGGTCTCGACAATTTCGGTAGCCGCTATCTTGGTCCGACACAGGCGACGGGCGCGGTCACCCTGAACTCCATGCTGCACATGAACGAAGCGATTACGGCACAGATTGTCCGCGCACCGATCAACTCCAAGCGCGAACTGGCTTACGGTTCCCTAAGCTATGAACAGCCAATCGGTCCATATGGCACGAAAATCAAATTCTTCGGCAGCGCCGCTGATACTGAACCGGGTTGGGATCTTGATCGTTTTAACGTTCGCGGCCATGCCTGGGTTTTGAGCACTGGTCTGACCCACCCATTCATCCGTACTCGCAATGAAAACCTGACTGGCCGTCTGACGCTCGACTGGCGCAAGGTTAAAAGCGAAAACCTTATCGAAGCCACCCGTGAAGACCGTATCGTTGCCCTGCGTACCGGCGGTCGTTACGAATTCCTCGATACGATTTTCAAAGTTGCGGCCAACACGATCGACGTTGAAGTTTCGAAAGGCCTTAGCCTGTTCGGAACCAGCGAAGAAGGCGATGCCAACATGACACGCGGCGCCGCTGATCCTCAATTCACCAAGGCAGAAATTGAACTGCAACGTCTGCAACGGATTACGGGCAGTGTGAACTTGCTGCTCGGTGCCCGCGGACAATGGTCCAGCAACGCACTGCTTTCCTCCGAAGAGTTCGGGGTTGGCGGTATCAATAGCGGCCGTGGTTATGATCCATCCGAAGTCACTGGCGATGAAGGTATTGCCGGTAAGGTTGAACTGCAGTGGAAAGACCCTGTGAAGTTTGACACACGCTTTATCGAAAACTACCAGCTCTACAGTTTCTATGATGTTGGTACGGTCTGGAACAATGACGCGACCACTATAGCGCAGAAACGTGATTCCATCGCCTCCGTCGGCGTGGGTGTCCGTTTTGATCTACCGTTCGATGTCGAGGCTGGTCTTGCCGTTGCCAAGCCATTGACCCGCCGCGTCGCGACAGAGAATTCGCAAGATCCGAAGGTCTATTTCAACCTGAGCAAGCGTTTC
>CAZUYV010000007.1:0-17566 GCA_964624435.1 uncultured Micavibrio sp.
GACCAGTTCGGCGCCGGGAAAATGTTTGCGATTTATTTTGGTATTCTTGCGCTGGTGTTGGGTGCTGCTTCGCTAACGAATTCCCGCCTCGTTGAAAAGCTCGGCATGCATTACATTTCCATACGCGCCTTTGTGACAATTATCGGGGTATCCGCACTGTTCCTTGGGCTTCATTTTATCGTTCCTGAAATCCAGCTCTGGATGTTCATGGCTTATGCCACCGTACTGTTTTTCTGTTTCGGTCTTGTTTTCGGGAATATGAACGCACTAGCTATGGAGCCGATGGGGCATATCGCGGGGATTGCATCCGCCATCATCGGCTGCTCCTCATCCATTATCTCTATGGTTCTCGGCTCTGTCATCGGCCAGATGTATCACGGTAGTCTGGAACCGATTGTTACCGGATTTATCGTTCTGGGGATTGTTGCGCTGTCGCTGATGTTCTATGCCGATCATGTCAAACCGACAGCCAGCGCTGAAGAATTAAAGAAAGCTGCCTGATCAGGCAGCTTTTTCTTTTAAGAAATTCTCCAGTGATTGCGGGTTTCCGCCCATTCTCTGCCGAACCCATTTCAAAACCCGTTTGATGTCAGGGCGGCTGCGGTAATGTTCCGGCGGTTCATCGCGCGACAAAATAAAATTGAAGCTGTAATAGGGTTCTTGTCCCATTCGTAAATCGCTTAAGACAACCTGTCCGTCCTTGCGCTCCATCTTAAAAAATCCATGGGTAAACCATTCCATGCGCTGCACGTACCAATCCTCTTTCCATTGCCCGTAAAGGGTTTTTTCTGAAGAGTGCCGGCTGAATTCTATAACCGGCTTATCATCAAAGAAAGAATAGAACCCTTCAACATAGCCCTTGTCGGTCATGGCAACCACGCGCCATAGGATGGTGTTAAAGGGAGAGGGTGTGACCAGAATCTTTTATGATTCAATTTTATTTGCGGCCAGTGATTCAACTGCGACCGTGCGAACATAACCTTGCGCCCCCACGCTCCAGACGAGATAAAGAGTGCTAAGAATTAATCCAACATGATTGGCGCGGTAACGCGCCGGTGATTTTAAAAGCCCTGTGACAATCAGCCCGATGATCAGGGGCAGGGTATATAGCGGATCGATAATAAAAATACTGCTGATACCATAGGCACCCTTCAAGAAAGGCAAACCTATTTGCGTGCCGTAGACGGTCATAAGATCAAGCGCATGGGTAATCAGGATCAGCCAGACCGACAGCAGCCAGGGGCGAAAATGAACGCGTTCACCCGGAAGACGCGTGATAATCCAGGCGATCAGAGGCGCAACCAATGTGTGGTAGAAAATTGCATGGCTCTCTCCGCGATGATACGTCATGTTGCGAATAGGATCGCCATGGTCGATAAAGGCATCGAGGTCCGGCAGTGTTGCCGTCAGGCCACCGATGAGGGCGGATTTCCAAACAGGCGTTTTCTGCCGCATAACAGTAACACCGATGGCAGCGCCCAGGGCGAACTGGGTAATAGAATCCATTTATTCCGCCTTCTTTGTTTTGAGATACGCATCGATCTGATCGCCAATCGCGATAAGATCAAAATCCATAGCCTTTTTTTCTGCCGTCTTTAGATAGGATTCAACATTCTTCTTGGTCAGGCGGTTTTTACCATCGCGCAAGGATCGCAGCATGATGCTGTTAAATTCCGGGTTGTAATGAACAGTGTCCTTATAGTGGGCAATATCATCGAGGTAGTTCAAATCTTCGTAGGCATAAATATGAAGGTTCGGTAGATTGGCGGATAATTTCACAAGATGACGCAGCAGGGCCTGATGCACTGGTACATCGATATGATGCAACTGGTACCATTGGGCAAAAACAATGCGGGAATAGGGTGGGAAGATGAGATCAAATTCCGTTTGCGGGTGCTGGCGGACATAGGCGATGATGTCTTTATCGACATAATCAATCGCGGTTTTAATGGCGGCTTGTTTTTCGTCTTCTGTGTAATGGACAAAATCTTTTTTGCGTATCCGGGCAATATCTCGTGATATCGCGGCCAGGGCATCAATGATCTGATGATTGTTATCGGCCTTCAGCCATTTTTGCAGACCACCGAACCGGTCCATTTGCTCGGGCAATTTCATCCAGGCATTGGGGCGATCATAATCGTAATCATCGCTCATACAGTCGCTGCCCATCATGTTTTTAACGATACACCCTGCAATCGAAAAATCGAAATAGGCTCTGAAATTGTCAAAGCGGGAATCGTTGTAGAGAAAATCAAACCGACTGACGGGGTAATTTTCAATTTCATAGATGGGGTTTGTGTAAACCGCATCCATTGAATAGACAACGCGTTTAAGATTTTCATGGCGCAGCGCATAATCCAGAACATAGCGACGTTCATAGAATGTGCTGCCGGAAATGGATAAATTGACAAAACTCCCACCGAGAATGTCAGAGGCTTCCTTGGCCGAACTATTCTCCAGAACGCTGGTTCCGAGGATCATGGAATCAAAATCTTTGTTGTTGATGGCGCCGGCAGCCTGAATGCGGAGATTGTTCAGAACACCGATTTTAAGGCCACGCGCATGGAACAGGCCAAAGGGGTCCAGCAAATAGACCAGCAGGCAATAGGCAAGGCCGAGTAACAGTGGCGCACTGAAAAACAGCAGGATATTTTTTTTATGACTGGTCAGTTTCATCACATATCCTAAAAATTAAAATAAAGGAATTCACTGTTGGTCGCCTGTCCGACCGCAACCAAGGCAATTCCGGCCATAATACCGACAAGGGCATAATCCCATCGTAGAGTTTTTATTGTCTCCAGTTTTGCCGCCCATTCCATGGAGTTGCGTGCGAAGAGACAAATAAGCAAGGCTGTGATCAACAGGATCGGCGTGCCAAATGTATCGCCATGGATGGTGGCAAACATGGTGCCGAAGGAGATTCCAAAATCCTGCAGGAAGGCGAGGGGAACGGCCAGTCGTTCATGAATGACGACACCATTCCAGCCGCTCATACCAAGCAGGACTTTCGTCGCTTGCCCCATATTTTCCGCCCGGAAAAATATCCAAGTGGCATTGATGAAAAGAAACGTGCCGACCCAACCAAGCCATACAGGCATCCGCATTCCCGCCGCAGTCCACAGGCGATGAAGAACAAGTGCGCCGCCATGCATCGCGCCCCAGATCAGGAACATCCAGCTTGCGCCGTGCCATATTCCGCCAATGAGAAAGGTGGTGAAAAGATTGGCGCAAGTGCGCGGCAGGCCATAACGATTTCCGCCCAGAGGAATATAGAGATAGTCGCGCAGGAATCGGCTCAGGGTAATATGCCATCTTTGCCAGAAATCACGGATGTTCGCGGCCTTATACGGGGAATTGAAGTTGATGGGGAGGCGAATGTTAAAAAGAAGCGCAGCGCCAATCGCCATATCGGTGTAGCCCGAAAAATCAAAATAGAGCTGGAAGGTGTAGCTCAGGCTTGTTGCCCACGCGGCAAAAAACGTCAATGTCTGCTCGGTTTCAAACCCGGCATTGGCCCAGACCGCGAGGCTATCAGCGATCATGACTTTCTTGAAAAGACCAATCCCAAAGATAAAAAGGCCGAGGGCAATATTTTTATAGCGTTTGACAAGGTTAAAACGATTGTCAAACTGCGGCATCATTTCCTTGTGGTGGACAATCGGTCCTGCGATCAGTTGTGGGAAGAAGGTTACGAACAATGCAAAGCCGAGAAAATCATATTCCTTGGTTTCATAACGGTAGCTATCGACCAGATAGGCGATTTTCTGAAAGGTATAAAAACTGATCGCAAGGGGCAGGACGATATGCGGCACAAGGAATTCTGTCCCGGCCACGTAATTCAAATTTTCGACAAAGAACCCGGCATATTTGAAATAACCCAGAAGACCCACATTGAAGACGATGCCCGCGATGAGAAGTTGTTTGCGTGTGATTCGTCGTTTTCCCCAATGATCTTCCGAGAGGGAGCGGCCAATCGCGAAATTGACGATGATGGAAAGTAGCAGGAGGGGAAGATAGGCGATGTTCCACCAACTGTAGAAAAATAGACTCGCTAAAACCAGCCACGCCTTGGCAGCAACAAACAGGCGACTGCCGGTCAGGAAAAAATAAACGAAGAACGTGACCGGCAAAAAGGCAAAGATGAAAATGTAGGAATTGAATAGCATGGCCCGGTTTTATGCCTAAATCTTTGAATGCGCAGGCACTATAGCAGAGATGATAAGTCAGTGAAACAAGGCTTTTCTTGCGAAAAAGGGTGAACCCGGGCTATGGTGGGCCATGGGTTTTTCCATTGGCAACATAGATATTAAGACCCCTGTTTTCCTCGCCCCGATGTCCGGGGTGAGTGATCTACCATTCCGCCGCCTCGTCAAACGCTTTGGGGCCGGCCTTGTTTTTTCCGAAATGATCGCGAGCCGCCCCTCGCTCGAACAATATCGCCGGAATCCTGAAGCCGAAGAAATTAACTATGCTGATGAATTTCCGATGGCAGTGCAGTTGGCAGGGTGTGATCCGGAGATTGTTGCCGAGGCCGCAAAAATTCATGAAGGGCGCGGCGCAGCCATCATCGATATCAATTTTGGTTGCCCCGTAAAAAAAGTCGTTAACACCTATGCCGGGTCTGCCCTGATGCGGGATGAGGATTTGGCGGTTAAAATTATGGATGCAGTCGTGAAGGCGGTGAGCGTTCCTGTCACGGTAAAAATGCGTCTTGGCTGGGATGAAACGAATATGAATGCCCCGTCGCTGGCAAAGAAAGCCGAAGATGTCGGTATTCAGATGGTGACCGTGCATGGCCGGACGCGATGCCAGCTTTATAATGGTTTCGCCGATTGGAACGCCGTGCGCAAGGTAAGGGACGCGATCTCCGTTCCCCTGATCGTCAACGGCGATATTATGAATGCCGATGATGCCGTGCAGGCGATGAATTTATCTGGCGCCGATGGCGTCATGATAGGCCGCGGCACCTATGGCAAACCATGGGTCGTACGCCAAGTGATGGATTATCTGGAGACCGGCAAAATTTCGGATGCGCCAACACAGATGGAAATTGCCGCGCTGGTCGGAGATCATTATCGCATGATGATTGAACATTATGGGACGCATCTTGGCAACATCACGGCGCGCAAACATCTGGGATGGTATTGCAAAGACATGGCCGGGGGCGACGAATTCCGTGGTCGCGTGAATGTTTTGCATGATCCCGAAAAAGTACTGGATGAAATTCACGCCTTCTTTGGAAACGCGCCTTTGGCTCTCGCGGCCTAGACCGACAAATCTTCCCAGTCGATGGGCGCTTTGCCATTTTTTTGCAGATACTCATTGGCTTTCTTGAAATGGCCGCACCCTAAGAATCCGCGATGTGCCGATAGGGGTGAGGGGTGTGGTGCTTCCAGAACCAGATGTTTTTTTCGATCTATGAATTCACCTTTTTTCTGCGCGTAGGATCCCCATAACATAAAGACGACATGCTCATGTTTATCATTGATGGCCTGAATGACCGCGTCGGTGAATTCTTCCCAGCCCTTCTTCTGGTGCGACCCCGCATTGGCCTGCCGCACAGTCAAAGTGGCATTCAAAAGCAAAACACCCTGCTTGGCCCATCCGGTTAAATCGCCATCCTTGGGCATTTTCCCGCCGAACTCATTTTCAATTTCTTTGTAAATATTGCGAAGGCTCGGCGGAAGGCGAATGCCCCTTCGCACGGAAAAAGAAAGGCCATGGGCTTGACCCTCACCATGGTAAGGATCCTGTCCCAAGATCACGATCTTTACCTGATCGAAAGGGGTGGTGTTCAGGGCGTTAAAAATTTCATCCCCTTTGGGATAAACAATCTGCTCGTTTTTCTTTTCCTGTTCCAGAAAGTCCTTCAATTTCCCCATATAGGGTTTATCGAACTCCTGTCCAAGAGCGCCAAGCCATTCACCATCAAGTTTTATCGCGCCGTTTTGCATGATGTTTACATACCATAGACAGGTTTGGAGTTGAAGAGCGTATGATGCTGGACTGGGGCGATAATTTCCAACATACTTATTATATGAATGATGATCTGGCACCCATTAAAACGGCGTTTACCGATTTGATCGGATGCGATTACCCTATCATCGCCGCGCCGATGTTTTTGGTCAGCAATGTTCCCATGCTTGTGACGGCTTCCAATGCGGGGGCTGTGGGCGGCGCGCCATCCCTGAACTGGCGCACGGCGGAAGAATTTGAAATTGCCCTGACACAAATAGGCGCGCAGACCAATAAACCCTATGCCATCAATATTATTGTCAGCAAAGCCAACCCGCGTGTGGAGCAAGACATTGCGGCGCTCGTCAAACACAAGGTACCGTTGGTGATTACATCGCTCGGTAATCCCAAGACGGTGATTGAGGCTGTGCACGGTTATGGCGGAAAAGTTTTTTGCGATGTAACGACATTGGCCTATGCGCAAAAAGTTGAATCTCAGGGCGCAGATGGTGTAATCGCTGTGTCCGCCGGTGCGGGTGGCCATGCCGGGCCGGTTTCACCGATGGTTTTAATCCCGCATTTAAAACAGCATCTAAAAATTCCTGTCGTTGCGGCGGGAGGGATTGCCACTGGGCGGCAAATTCTAGCAGCCCTCATTCTGGGCGCAGATGCCGTGCAGATTGGGACTCGCTTTATCGTTTCCGATGAATCCCCGGCTTCGCATGATTACAAACAAGCGATTATCGATTCTGAGCCTGAAGACATCGTCATGACATCGCGGATATCAGGCACGCCCGCCGCCGTGATCAACACGCCGTATATTCAAAAAGTCGGACTTGATTTATCGCCGATTGAAAAGTTCCTGCGCAAAAATCATTACACCGCCCATATGGTAAAAATGCTGCGTTATATTGCCGGGACAAAAAAACTGGAAGCCGCAGCCACCAAGACAACCTGGAAAAATGTCTGGAGTGCGGGGCAGGGTGTTGGATTCATTCATGACAGCCAGCCCACCGCTGATATTATCCGCACCCTCGTGCGTGAATATTGGCAGGCTCGCCGCGATTTTTCCTAATCGAATTATCGACTAATTCCCCAAAATAACCTATAACATGCCCTGTAAAACAGGGGAGACGCCTTCCATGCCTTATATCGGCCGGGATCAAGATTATGAAGAACCGCTGGCATCGCCGACCGCGATGTGGACGGACCTTTATGAATTGACCATGGCCCAGGCGCTTTATTTCGAAGGCATGCACAACCAACAAGCAACCTTCCATGCCTTTGTCCGTTCCATGCCATACAAAGGTGCCTATCTTGTCACGGCGGGACAGAACATCGTTTTCGAATGGTTCGACAAGAACTGGAAATTCACCGACCGCGATATACGCCGGCTTGGGGCGAAGACCGTTGTTGATGCCAAAACCGGAAAGCAAGTCAAAATTTTCCGCGACGAATTTTTGGCGATGTTAAAGAATTCAAAATTCGAACTGACAATCGAGGCGATGCCGGAAGGCGAAATTGCCTTTCCATCCGAGCCGATTTACAAGGCAAGCGGTCCGCTCTGGCAATGTCTGGTGATTGAGGCCGCGGTTTTAAACGCCATGAATTCGCAATCCAACTTTGCAACCTATGCCTCTATGCTAAAAACCCTTGCACATGGAAAACCAGTCATCGAATTCGGTCTTCGCCGGGCACAGGCGGTAGGTGGGCTGTCTTCCACACGCGGTGCCTATATCGGCGGTGTTGACGCCAGTTCCAATTGCTGGGCCGAAACCAATTACGGTATCAACACAATCGGCACCATGGCGCATGCCTATGTGATGGTGCACGATGATGAATTGACAGCGTTTGAAAAATGGGCCGAGCACAACCCACATCTCGGCATTTTCCTGGTGGATACATACAACACACTGGATGGCGTCCGCCGTGCAATTGAGGCTTGTAAGAAAAAGAATATCGAACTGTCTGGCATACGGCTTGATTCCGGCGACCTTGCTTATTTGTCCAAGGAATCGCGCAAGCTTTTGAATAATGCCGGTTTTGCCAAGGCAAAAATTATCGTCTCGAACGGCCTCAACGCCGATACGATTGAATCGCTCGAAAATCAAGAGGCACCGATTGATACCTATGCGGTGGGGACGAGTCTTGCCACAACATCGGACCAACCCTCGCTGGGTGGTGTTTACAAGGTTGCCAATATCTACGACAAAACTTTGTCGCATGATGATATTGCATCTCTCAAGCAATCTGTTCGTTCTGGTGCAAAACCGCTGCTCGCTGAAATCCGCAAAAAAATTCGTGATCTGATAAAACTTTCCGAAGACGTTGTCAAAATGTCCTATCCGGGGGAACTGGACATTGTCCGCTATTTGAAGGAAGAAAACGGAAAACTTTATTTTGATGGTGGAACGATTACACCGGCCTGGTCGTCTGATCCCATAAGCTTGCTGAATAAATCCGATCTATTTTCCGGTATTTTGAACCAGACGATTGAATCGGTAAATCGCAAGAATGATAAGTTCGCTCGCAAGTTTGCCAAGGGAACGCGGGCCTATCATCCTTTGCAAGTCTTCTTTGAAGGCGGAAAATTGGTCGGGAACATTGAAACGGTTCATCTCGCCCGCGAACGCGCATTGGGCCGTCTTGATATGCTTGATTCGTCTCACAAGCGCCGCCTTAACCCGCATGAACATGTGGTGGGGATTGAGAAGAATCTGTTGGCCCGTCAAGACATCATGGCCCGCAAACTTTTTGAAATAGGCAGCACGGTTGAGGCAAACCTTGCCGTGACCGGGGAACGTTAATCCTATGATCGCAGTAATTGATAGTGGCGGGGCCAATATAACATCCGTGCTTTCGGCGTTTGAACGGCTGGATATTCATCCTGTTTTTACATCCGATGAAAAAATTATCCGGTCTGCGGATAAGGTTGTCCTCCCCGGTGTTGGCGCGGCGGGCGATGCCATGAAAACAATCGACGGACACAATCTGGCCGATGTTATTCGTTCCCTAACGCAGCCGGTGATTGGCATATGTGTCGGGATGCAGCTTCTCTTTCGTGAATCGGAAGAAGGGAATACCAAAACGCTCGGTATCTTCGACGCCCCTGTGCAGCGGTTCAAAGATAGTCCCGGTATGGCTGTGCCGCATATGGGGTGGAACAAGGTTCGCAAGGTGAAAGATCATGCGCTGTTTCACGGGCTGGATGATGATAGCTATTTTTACTTCGCCAACAGTTACCACGCACCTGTCGGAGATTACACGGTCGGCGCCTGTTCCTATTCAAACGATTTTACGGCGATTGCCGCCAAGGGGAATTTCATGGGCTGGCAATTCCACCCGGAACGATCCGGCCCGGTCGGCACACAGATCATCCGTAATTTTGTGGAAATGAGCGCAGAGGATTTATCATGCTGACGCGCCGGATCATTCCTTGCCTTGATGTCAAAGACGGCGTTGTCGTGAAGGGCGTGAAATTCCGCAATCACCGTGTTATTGGCGATGTGTTCGAACTGGCGCAGCGTTATCGCGATGAAGGCGCCGATGAACTGGTGTTCTATGACATCACGGCGAGCAGCGATGGCCGCGTCGTCAGCAAGGACTGGATCAAACAGATCAGCGCCAAGATAGATATTCCCTTCACCGTTGCAGGCGGTATTCGTACACTCGATGATGCCCGGCGCATCCTGAATTTCGGGGCCGATAAAATTTCGATCAATTCGCCCGCGCTCGAACGCCCCGCATTCATTACAGAACTGGCCGAAGCGTTTGGCAGTCAGTGTGTAGTTGTTGGAATCGATTCCAAGCGTGAAGGCGACAAGCTGAGTGTCTATCAATATACAGGCGATGAGGCGCGCACTGTTAAATCAACCCGCGAAACCATGGCATGGGCGCGGCAGGTGCAAAATCTTGGTGCTGGGGAAATCGTCCTCAACTGTATGGATATGGATGGGGTTCGTAAGGGATATGATATCGACCAATTGGCGCTGTTGCGCGAGATGGTGACTATTCCCGTGATCGCTTCGGGTGGGGCCGGGTCTATCGATGATTTTAAAAACCTGTTTGATCAGACAGGGGCCGATGGTGCACTCGCGGCATCCGTCTTTCACGACAAAATTATTTATATTCCTGATTTAAAGCGGGAATTGATTGGCCATGGCATCGCCATTCGCCCGCCGTTAGCGGCCTAGGGCTTTTTCAAGATAATGGCTGGTAATACCGAAGAATGTTTTGGCGGCATTGATTTGTTCGCCAGAAGTTTTTTTCTGCGCGTCTGATTTTTTGGTTTTTGCAGCCGTGATCATCACATTCTTTGGCGTGTGCGCATCGGAAATAAATTCAAAGACCTTGGTGGCATAACCCTGCTGTTCCAGAATCAATGATCGGATTGCATCGGTCGCCATTTCTGCCTGCCGTTCCATGAAAATTCCGTGTTTCAGAAGAAATTCCAGCTCGTCCGGTGTTTTCCCGTTCTCCAGTTCGCGGCGAATTTGCTTGTGGCAGCAAGGGGCAACGACGATCAAATCAGCATCGGCCATAATGCCCTTGGCTATGGCATCATCGGTGGCAGTGTCACAGGCATGGAGGGCAATCAGGATGTCGAGGGATTCTGGCTTGTATCCTTCAATCGTTCCCTGGATAAAGTTTAGATTTTCAAAACCAGAATTTTTTGCAAGCTTGTTGCACAGATCAACCATATCTTGGCGATATTCCACACCGGTGACATATGCGGTTTTTTCAAGCGTGTGAGTCAGATGGTCATATAGAGCGAAGGTCAGATATCCCTTGCCTGACCCCATATCGGCAATGTGAAGATTTTTGTCTGGCAGAGTTTTGACGAGGCCATCCAGGATTTCAATATATTTGTTGATCTGGCGGTATTTGTCCTGCGATGTTTTATTGACCGATCCGTTCTCATTAGTGATACCAAGCGCATGAAGATAAGGCCTTGCCGGATCAACCAAGCGGTTTTTCTGCCGGTCATGCGACAGATCTTCGGTAGGTTTTTGCGTTGGCTTTAGTTTTCTTAAGATTGGCTTCTTATCTGTCTCAAGTTGCAGATCATAATCGGTCGTGAATAAATTGGCCGCGAAAAAACCGTCTTCCAGATAACCACCGGCAATGTTCCAGCCTTCTTCGAGATCAAAATTCTTGACGATGTCTTTCGTCTTGTATTTGAACGTGAAAGAAAGTTTTTCTTCATTCTTGATGATGGTTTTGCGAATGGCAATGTTCTTCAGGTCTGGCTCATCGCCCTTGTAATGGCCAAGGGTTGCCTTGATAAATCCGCCGCCTTGCAGGCTTTGCGCAAAAAAATCCATAAATTCATCAATTTTGTCGTTTCCAGCCATGGGTTTGTTTATCATAGCGAGTTGAAGAGGTCCAATTGGAAAAACAGCCGAAAATCGTGATTATAGGGGCCGGCCCGGCCGGCCTGATGGCCGCTGAGATTCTTGCCAAGGCGGGCTGTGCCGTCCACATCTATGACCGTAAACCATCCCCGGCCCGTAAATTTCTGATGGCGGGGCGCGGGGGTCTCAACCTTACACATTCGGAGCCGATTGAGAAATTCCTTACACGTTATGGCACGGCGCAAGACAACCTTGCCGGAATGATAGCCGATTTTACACCAACCGATCTTCGGACCTGGTGCCATGATCTGGGTGAAGAAACCTTTGTCGGGTCAAGCGGCCGCGTGTTCCCCAAAAGCTTCAAAGCATCCCCTCTGCTCCGGGCATGGCTAAAGCGCCTCAATGATCTGGGGGTTGTCTTTCACCTGCAAACAATGTGGAAAGGTTGGTCCGAAGATGGTTCACTTCTTTTCGAAAACAAGGAAGGGCACGAAGAAATTGTAAGGACGAATGTTACATTGCTGGCGCTTGGTGGTGCATCATGGCCGGGTTTGGGGTCTGATGGTGGCTGGGTTTCGTTGCTACGCGCAAAGAATATTTTCGTGAATGATCTGCGGCCTGCCAATTGCGGTTTTGTCTGCACATGGTCCGATATATTCCGCAATAAATTCGCTGGACAGCCATTAAAGGCAATTGAATTATTTCATGATGGGTTATCTGCCAAGGGCGATATCATGATTGCCGCGCAAGGGATGGAAGGCGGCGCCATTTATGCACTATCATCTTCCATCCGTTCTGCGATTGAGAGCAAGGGTTCTGCGCAGGTTACAATTGATCTGCGTCCGGCGATGAGCACAGAACAGATCAGACAAAAATTGGAATCCGGCAAGCCCAAGGAATCGCTTTCCAACTATCTGCGCCGTACCCTTTCACTTTCTCCCCAGGAAATATATCTTCTGCGTGAGGCTAAGCCGGAACTTCAGGCCGCCGATATAGCAGATCTTGTAAAATCAGTTTCCATCGAATTTACCGCACCATTTCCGATAGACCGCGCCATTTCATCGGCGGGTGGCATTCAATTCTCAGCCTTGGATGAACATCTGATGGTCAAATCCATCCCGGGATTATTTGCCGCGGGGGAAATGCTGGATTGGGAAGCCCCCACCGGCGGTTATCTATTGCAGGCCAGCTTTGCTACCGGCGCGCAGGCAGGCAAGGGAATTTTGCAGTTTCTGAATAAAAATTCTGCCTGATTCAAGCGGGAACAAAGCGGCGGCCCAAACGTTCTTGTAGAGGAGCGTTAGAATGGCCGTTGAATCCCAATCCCTGTTTGAACCTGAAAAAAATTGCTGGCGTATTGAAACAGCCAGTCATGCTGCCATGATTGTGGATGCAGAAGATTATTATCGCGCCCTCTATGAAGGGATTTGCCGCGCGAAACATTCCATTTTTATTTTCGGTTGGGATGTCGATGGGCGAATTCCCTTGATAAGGGACGAAGAGATTTATGGGGATTGCCCAGTCATCCTGCATGATTTGATTGTTAACAAGGCGCGTGAAAATCCCCATCTGGAAATTTATATAAACCAATGGGACCACCCCTTGATCATGGCAATTGACCGGGAAGTTTTGCCTGCTGCCCGTTGGCGCCTCGAAAATTGCCCCAACATTCATTTTCGGTTTGATAAAATTGTCCCGCTGCAGGCCAGCCAGCATCAGAAGATTGTCGTTATCGATGACGAGATTGCCTATTCGGGTGGGCAGGATGTTGGCCCTATTCGTTGGGACAACCGGGCCCATAGCCCCGATGATGAACGCCGCAAGGATTTCGAATCCGATAAAGATGAAGAACCCTATCAACCCAATCACGATATTCAGATTTTGGTATCCGGGCCCGCTGCGCAGGCAGTGGCAGAACTGGCGCGTCGTCGGTGGTTTCTTTCAGCGGATTACGAGGCGGTGCCTATCCGTCCTTATAACGTTTCCGGGCTTCCAGGCGCATGGCCCAGCCAGAACCCGCCGCAATTTGAAAATGTTCCGGTGGCGATTGCCCTGACCTTTCCTTCAATGGGGGATAATCCGGCCATTCGCCAAATCGAATCCGCCTATTTCGACCAGATAGAAACGGCCGAAAGATTCATTTATATCGAGAACCAGTATCTCGCGAGCAACCCGATTGCTCGGGCGCTCAATGCGCAACTGAAAAAAAATCCTAACTTAAGAATATTGATCTTTAGTTCCAGTGAACCCCAAAGCCTCATCGAAGAAGTCACAATGTGGACGCGGAGAATTAAATTCAATCACCTTCTCAAGCGCGGGAATGTTCGTGACCGCGTAGAAATGACGTATGGTATTAGTGTTGGCCGAAAAAAAATTGAATCCATTCATGTTCATTCGAAAATCATGATCGTCGATGACAGATTTTTGCAGGTCGGGTCGGCCAATATCAATGACCGATCCATGAATCTCGATTCCGAATGTGATCTGATCGTTATTGGTGACAATGATTCAGCGCGCGAAAGGATAGCAGATTTACGCAATGACCTGATCAGCGAACATTCGGGCATGGAAAAGGCGGATATCCAATCGCTGATTGATAATGGGAATCCTATTGGTGATTTTCTAAAGGATGTCCCCGGCAGCCCACGGCATTTGCGCCGTATTCGGGACAATATTAGCACCGTTGCGCGTGTCCTGAAAACCATCACTTTTGCAACAACCCATAACCGGCCCATTTCAAACCTGATCCTTAACTATTTTTCTCATTATGAAGATAAGGCCGGGTTTCCGCATAAGCGTGTCAGTATGGCTTTCCTGATTATCATGTTGGTCATGATGATCCTGCTGTTTTGGAACGACACACCGGCGGCAGATGTGATGACGGGGGAAAGTTTGAAATCCTATATCGGACATTTGCAGAACTCCCCCTACGCTGTCCCCCTTGTGATTGGATTATTTATCGTTGGCGGATTATTTTTTGCTCCCGTGACGGTCATGATTGCGGGGACGGCGGCAACGTTTGGACCCATGATGGGGATGATCCTGGCTTTGACAGGCGCCATGGCAAGTGCATTGGTGACATTCCTGATCGGGGCGCTGCTCGGCAAAAAATTATTCCAGAATTATACCAACACTGCCTTTATGCGGATTTCTGATCGATTGAAAAACACGGGCCTTCTGGGCATCGCCGCCATACGGATGGTGCCTATCGCCCCCTTTACGCTGGTAAACATGATTCTCGGTGTCACGACCAAGGTAAAACTTGTTCCGTATCTGGTGGGTACGTTTCTGGGGATTTTGCCCGGCACGGCGGCGATGGTCCTGCTAGGGGATTCCCTCGGCACTATCTGGCGTCATCCTGAACCGATCAATCTTCTCTATATCGGCTTCGCCTTATTGGTTTGGCTTGGCGTACTTGTAGGTATTCACATTCTATTGAAATCGCGTGGGCCACGACAAGAAAAGGAATATGTATGAACGCCCCTTTGCGCATGATGACGTTTAATATTCATGGCGGTTATTCACTGGATGGCCAGCGCGATATTGCGCGGGTTCACAGGTTGCTCGAAGAACTGCAGATTGATATCGCGGTTTTTCAGGAAATGGAAACGCGCCCATCCCATGGCGGCACCGCAACCGATATCAATGAACTGGCCGGCGCAGCCCGCCCCTATCATATGATGGGACCGACAAAGAAAGACGGGAAGGGGTGGTATGGCAATCTGGTGGTTAGCCGTTACCCCATTCGCCGTGCCTTGGTGCACAGTCTTGAGAAAAAATGGGACCGGATAGAACCCCGTAACGCGGTGGATGTATTGATCGAAACGCCGCTCGGTAAGCTCCGCTTGCTCGGCACGCATCTCTCCCTTCCGGCGTGGGAGCGCAAGGTAGAGGTGCCAATGCTCATTCGGCTGGTACAGCAGGTGGAAGAGGAAGAAAAGAATCCTGTCTTCCTGATGGGAGATATTAATGAATGGCGACGGTCATCACGCCTGCTACGCTTTCTTGACCAGCACATGATCCCTGTCAAGGCCGGGGCGAGTTTTCCGGTTTTCGCACCTTTCCTGCATCTTGATCGCGTGTGGCATGATACGCCGCATGTAAGGGCCAAGGCATCGGTGATCAAAGATTTTGGCGTCCGAAAAATGTCGGATCACCTGCCCATTCTGATTGAGGTAGAAAATTTACGGGCGGATTAGGCCTGAGGCTGATTGCGCAGACGCTCAAGCCCCCACACCATGCGCCGCGCAATTTCATCGGTGGCACTGACTGCGAGATCGACATTCTGCGAAACGAAAAACACCGTTTCATCAAGGTTGTGTGAACGAACGATGATTTTCGTTTTTGGATTAAGTTTCTGAGTGGTTTCAACGATGCGGCGGGCCTCAAATGGGTCTGGAACGGTAATGACAACGGCATTGGCCTTTTCAATCAGCGCATCTTCAAGGGTCAATGCATCAGCAGCATCACCGGCAATCGCGTGGAAACCTTTATCGCGCAATGATTCAACCAGTTCACGGTTCTGATCAATAATCACAAGTTCAATATGATCTTCTTGCAATGTGCGGGTAATTTGCTGGCCTACACGGCCATGGCCGACGAGGATAACGAAGTCCTTGAGGATTTTTTCTTCTTCCTGTTCCAGATGGGCAAGGACGTCTTCGCTGACGATTTGCGTATCAGGCCGTTCAGAGAAATTGCGGCAAAGGCGGAATAAAACCGGGTTCAGGGAAATAGAAATGATGGCACCCGCGAGGATCAGGTTGCGGGCCTCTTCCGATAACAATCCTGCCTCGGTGCCAAGGGCAATCAGGATGAAAGAGAATTCGCCGATCTGGGCAAGGCCTGCCGCAACCATCATGGCCTTGCGTGTTGGATAGCGGAAGCCGCGAACAATTAGATAGGTTATGGCGAACTTCCCGATGATGATAAGCGCGGCAGTTCCAACAACCTCCATAGGTTCCTGGATCAGGATTGCCGGATTGAAAATCATACCAATAGAAACAAAGAACAGAACTGCGAAGGCGTCCTGGAATGGCAGAACGCGGTCAGCCACTTCATGGTTCAGATCGGACTCGCGGATCATCATCCCGGCAAAGAACGCGCCAAGGGCAAAGGACACGCCAAACAGAATGGCCGCGCCAAATGCAATCCCCATCGCCATTGAGAAGACGGCGAGCGTGAATAATTCGCGTGATCCCGTGCGGGATACAACAGTCAGCAGCCATGGCAGAACGCGGCGTCCTGCAAAAATCATGATAAGGGCGAACAGGATGGCTTTGCCGATGGCAATCAGAACTTCTATCGCAAGGGCGGATGCATCCGTTGTGGTGCCTTCTTCAACTGCCAGCGCAGGAATCAGGATCAAGGCAAACACCATGGCAATGTCTTCAACGATTAACCAGCCAATGCTGATTTTTCCTGTCATGGTATTGAGCATGTGGTTTTCTTCAAGGGTGCGAAGAACCACCACGGTGCTCGCAACAGAAAGGGCAAGTCCAAACAGAATGCCTGTGCTGATCGACCAGCCCCATAGAATGGATAATCCAACTCCTGCCGATGTTACCAAGGCAATACGCATCAATGCGCCTATGGAGGCGATACGGCGCACCTCCATAAAATCTTGAATCGAAAAATGCAGCCCAACCCCGAACAGCAACAGGACAACGCCGATTTCAGAAAGTTGTTCCGCGATCGCTGTGTCGGCGATGAAGCCGGGGGTATGGGGGCCGAGAATGATCCCGGCGATAAGATAGCCAACAATGGGGGGTATTTTGAGACGTGAAGCGATCAGACCGGTAATAAAGGCGAGCGAAAGACCGACAGCGATGGTGGTGACAAGGGGTAGGTCGTGCGGTGACGTCATACCCGTATCATTGCTGAAAACTCGTTGAAAATCCATAAAAAAACGCCCTCTGATGAGGGCGTTTTAAGAAAGAGGGTATCAATCAAGGTTTGATAAGTGCGCGGGCCGACACGGTGAGTGATACATCACTCTCGCCAGCCTCAGCCACAGGCGGGGCCATTGGGGCACCGGCATCCATTGCCATTTCGGCACGGGCCATCATGCCCTTATACATTGGCATCACAGGTCCGCCGATATCAACATTCACATCGACCAGATCCACATTGGATTTGCCGAGTGTCTGTCCCACGACCTTGGCCTTTGATTGTAGTTTCTTCAGGGCCTCGACCAGCAATTCTTCACGGACCTTTTCAACAGTATCGGGTGCCAGCGTGTATTGCAGGTTGTTCAT
>CAZUYV010000008.1:0-16842 GCA_964624435.1 uncultured Micavibrio sp.
CGTTAATCAGTTACAACAGCGGGCCGAAAGGCCCGTTGTTTCTTTTCACGTATATCGGGTTGCTATGGGGACAGATGAACAGCCATCAGTGATGAATGAGAGACTCGTATATGACCGCGAGGAGTCGAAATTTATTCGCACGCCCAAAAATAAACCCAGAAACGAGATCGATTTAGCCCGCCATCGGCATGAGAGCGATGAATCCTATGCGCAACGTCTGGATCAGGAGGCCGATCGTCAAAATGATCTTGCGGTTCGAACGGATAGATACGGCGGGAAAGTTCTATCGGATCGAGATACACTGTTTG
This sequence comes from uncultured Micavibrio sp., assembly GCA_964624435.1. GTDB lineage: Bacteria > Pseudomonadota > Alphaproteobacteria > Micavibrionales > Micavibrionaceae > Micavibrio_A. The sequence goes on from CAZUYV010000008.1 coordinate 309, forward strand.
TGCATGAAGAACTCAAAGCAAAGTGTCAGCAGGATTTAATTCACGCGCAGAAGAAATTCGATGGTGCTTTGTTCGATAAAGATTTGAATGCGGCATTTGATGCCTATTGGATAATTCATGAATATTTTAAAGGCAGACGATACAACGATATAGATGCTCAAGCTTTTCGTTTTCTTTCCCGTATTGCATTCACAAAAGATCCCGGATATACGCCAGTAACAAAGGAAACCGCTACGCGTTTCCGACGGTTTCAGGCAGAGCATTACTCGTATGATTCATTAACGGCAGGCTCTTTGATGTTGATCATCATCACTATACCTCCCGGAATGGAGAAGCTTGCCGCAATTCATGAAATTCTTGAGAAAAGCCCTAAGGATTTACTTCGTGCATTTTCGGAGGCAGAAATGTCCTTATACAGGTTCATGGTTGAAGATTTTCATCGCTACAGTTTCTCGAATCCGTTCCCAGGGATAAATCCATTGGGATGGTCCAAAGATCCGATTGGGGCCATAGATTACTTAGCCGAGAAAAATTCACCGCTATTAAAACCCGCCTTGAAAAGGGCGGAAGAGATTATTCAGACATGGTCTGATAACAGGGAAGATCAATTTTCACTAAACGGTGAATACCGTGCCGCAGTTGATCCTTCGCTTTCCATGAAGCTGTATCGTGTTATTCAAAAGCATGCGACAAGTGAACAGGAGTCTAGCAAAACATTTAAATACTATCTTGCCAGAATTGAAGATATCAAGCATGGGCAAGTTGCTGAATTGGATCAGCAGCGGCAGGACCTTCTCAATCTCTGGGATGGTCCGGCCATATAGGCTTGATAACAGGACTGAAACGACCTAAGTTCACAACTGAAATTCTATACGGAAAGGTTATTACAATGAAATATTCAAAGCTTGGTTCGACCGACATTCAAGTTTCCCGTTGCTGCCTCGGCACTATGACATGGGGCAACCAGAACACAGAGGCCGAAGGCCATGAGCAGATGGATTATGCCATCACGCAAGGCATCAATTTTTTTGACACGGCAGAAATTTATGCGGTCCCGCCATCGGGTGAAACCTATGGCCGCACCGAAGAAATTATCGGTACATGGTTCAAGAAACATAACAACCGTGACAAGATTATCCTCGCCTCGAAACTTGCGGGTCCCGGCCCGGACTGGATTCGTGGCGGCAAAAATCGTATCGATCGCAAGAACATGCTGGAAGCCATCGATGGGTCGTTGAAACGACTGCAGACAGACTATATCGATGTGTACCAGTTGCACTGGCCAAACCGTGACTTCCCGCACTTTGGCAAGAACAATGCCGGGACGATTGATTTCACGCAGGCCGATACGCGTGCCGAAGAAGAAAACTTTCTCGAAGTTCTCGGCACGCTTGGTGAACTCGTCACCGCCGGAAAAATCCGTCACCCGGGCCTGTCCGATGATTCCGCATGGGGCATCATGAAATACATCCAGCTGTCGGATAAACACAATCTGCCGCGGATGGTATCAATCCAGAATGAATTCAACCTGATGAACCGTTATGATGATCCTCACCTGACCGAGGTTTGCGTGCGCGAAGAAGTGGCCTATCTGCCATGGTCGCCGCTTGCCGGCGGTCAGATCAGCGGGAAATATTTGAACGGCGCGCGTCCGGCAAAATCACGCTGGGCCGTCGATCCACGCGTTCCGCACCGTGACACTGAACTCGCGAATGAATGTATCAAGGCCTATATGGATGTTGCGAAACGTCACGGGCTCGATATCTGCCAGATGGCGATCAAATTCTGCGATGTGCAGAACTTCACGACATCGACCATTATCGGCGCGACGACTATGGAACAACTGAAAACAGATATTGCGGCATTCGATGTGAAGCTAAGCCAAGATGTTCTGGATGACATCGCCGATGTCTATCGTATGTTCCCGGTTCCGTTCAACCAGTTCCGCCATCCAAAGCGCGAAGCTGCGAATGACCAGATCTTGCGCGTAGCAGCGAATGCCAAATAAGAGATAGGGGAGGGTTTATCATGAGTGGTTTGATCCTTCCCTATAAGGGCATTTTACCCAAAATCCATCCTGATGCCTGGATTGCCCCCAACGCCGCCATTGCCGGCGACGTTGAGATTGGCGTGGATTCCAATATCTGGTTTGGCGTGCAGATGCGCGGCGACGTGCATGAAATCCGCATCGGCAAACGCACGAATATTCAAGATGGATGCGTTCTTCATGTGACGCGCAATGTGTCCGGCTGCTATGTCGGCGACAATGTGACCGTGGGGCATATGGCGTTGCTCCATGCCTGTACCATAGAAAGCGATTCCTTCATCGGTATGGGTGCGATTATTCTCGATGAAGCCGTGGTTGAGAGTGGTGCCATGGTGGCAGCAGGCGCAATGGTGACACCTGGCAAGCGCGTTCCCTCTGGTGAGTTATGGGCGGGTCGTCCGGCAAAATTTATGCGTAAGCTGACCAAAGAAGATTTAGATTTCTTCCCTGTATCGGCCGACAATTACGTGAAGCTCTCGAAAGAGTATAAGAACGGCTAGCTAAGGATCAGGTCCGCCGAAGACCGCGTTGGCGTGATATTCACTTTTTTCCGTTGTGCGCCGGGCTGATAAATCTTCTCTTCCGCCACAGCCAAATCTTTTTCCGATTTGAAGTGATAAGTCAGGATGCCCTTGTTCGAAAAGGCGTAGTAATCATTCACACCTGAATTCTTCAGATGATTTTCAATCGAAAGCTTTGTGAGGTCGATAAGACGCGGATCGGGGTTGCGCGTTGTGGCGTCGAACGTCACCGAGATCGGGTAGCGGGCTTCATCAAAGCTGTGAGCAATCTTGAGCATGCCCCGGTTTTACCAGAGGCGCGCCGATTTCGTCAATAAAATTGAGAAAACCGGCGCTAAATCGACGTAGGAACCGGGCGCCGTTGTCCTTAATTTTATGATTAAGATGGTTCGAGACCGGTTATTTTAAATCTGCGGTCATAAGGGATTTCTTTCCAGACGCCGAAATAGGAATGGATATCTGGGGTCAGGACATGTACGACTTTATTCTGCATATCAATTTCAACATTTACGATATCAGTCTGTCGTGATTTGCGTACGGCTGTTTTCAACCAATTCGCAATACGGGCATATTCTTTGGTTTCTTCTTCCTGACCCACCGTTGGCCCGAAATTAAAAGAATAGCGGTTGCTAGGGTCGCTCGTGAAGAAAATATTGTAATGACGGGCATCAAAATGATGCTGGAACATCATTTCGAATGTTAGATCTTCTTCGACGACTTTGTAGGAACCTTCCCGTATATCGAGAAGTTGGAGTGCGTTGTTTATTTTTTCACGTACTTGTGACCGATAGCGCAGTTCATATGGATATGCCATGCTTGTCCCAATTCTATATGGGTATTGGGAATCAGAAAATTCTTTGACCAGGCGAAGATGACTCATAACAAACTCCAAAAGACAGATTATTTAAAATCCGTTTCTTGAGGTGCGTCAATCCACCTTTTTCAGGGCGTAGGAGCCGGGGGCGGATTCCAATGAATGGTTAATGGCGCGGGCGGGTACCTGAGAGCCAGCAAAATCAACAATCCAGCCCTGCCAGTCAGTCCACCAGCTGCCACGGGACTCTTTCGCATGCTCCAACCATTTTTCTGGGGATGGCGTGTTTTCGGAAGAACTCCAGTAACAATATTTGCTGGCGGCGGGCGGGTTTACGACTCCGGCAACATGTCCGGAGGCGGAGAGCGTGAATTTTTTCGGGCCGGTAAAGGCGGAGTAGCCGGCATAGGTACCTTTCCATGGCGCGATGTGATCTTCGCGCGTGGAGAGGAAGTAGGCCGGTGTGTCGATATCGCGCACGTCAATGGCTGTGCCTTCGACGCTGATGCCTTCCGGTTGGATCAATTTGTTTTCGAGGTACATGTTGCGCAGATAGAAGGAATGCATCGCGCAAGGCATGTTGGTGGAATCTTCGTTCCAGTAGAGAAGATCGAACGGGAATGGTTCCTTACCCATGAGGTAATTGTTGATGACGAACGACCAGACCATATCGTTGGCACGCAACAGGGCAAAAGTTTTTTGCAGATGATCGCCGGAGAGGACGCCCTTGTCTTTCATTTCCTTTTCCATCGCCTCGATCTGTTTTTCATCTGTAAACAGCTTCAGCTCGCCGGAATTTTCGAAGTCGATCAGGGTGGTCAGGAAGGTTGCTGATTTAACTTTTGACGATGTGCCGCGTTTCTTCATCCAGGCCAGTGCGATGGTGAGCAAAGTGCCACCGATGCAATAACCGATGACGTTGGCGGATTTTTCGCCGGTTATTTTTTCGATTTGTTCGAGGGGGGCAAGAACGCCTTCATGCATGTAATCTTCGAAGCGTTTCCTGGCGAGCGACGCATCGGGGTTTACCCATGATACGATGAACACGGTGTGCCCCTGATCCGTCAGCCATTTGACGAAGGAATTTTCCGGGCGCATATCGAGGATGTAATATTTGTTGATCCATGGCGGGATCACGAGCAGGGGCGTTTTGAACGCCTTGTCCGTTGTTGGCGCATATTGGATCAATTGCATCAGATCGTTCTGGTAGACGACAGAGCCTTTGGTGACGGCGAGGTTTTTGCCGGGCTTGAAGGCCTCATAATTCGTCACGCTGATTTTCAGGTCGCCATGGCCGCGTTCCATGTCTTCCATCAAGTTTTCCAGACCCTTCACGAGGTTTTCACCGCCGGAACGGATGGTTTCGCGCAGGACATCGGGATTGGTCAGGACAAAATTGGTGGGGGCCATCGCATCGGCGAATTGGCGGGTATAAAAACCAATCTGATCGACCATTTCTTTATCGAGGCCATCGGTGGTGCGCACGACATTGTGCATCCACTGGCTGGTCATCAAATAGGATTGCTTGATGAAATCAAAGAGAATGTTTTCATTCCATTCTTCGGAACGGAAACGGCGATCACCAGGTTCCGGTTTGTAGATATCTTCGACAGTTTCCCCGTTCATTTTGGCGAAGGAATTTTGCCAGAGGTTCGCCCATTGCTTCCAGTAATCGAATTGCAGTTCAACAAGGCGGCGGGGGTTTGAGATCAGCACGGCCATAAAGGCGGTGAAACGTTCCTGTAGCGCCATCATAGGGTCGAAAGCGGAATTCGATTTTTCATTCCCGTGTTTTTCCATATATTCCTTGAGCAGCGGCACCGAACGATCCATCGCGGACGTCAGTGCGCGCGACAGGGCAACAGGGTCAATGGCCTGTTTGCTGTGGTCGTTTGCGATATGGGGTTGTTCTATAGGCTTTTTCGGCATGGGATTGGCCATCGGGTGACTACTCGAAACGTTGGAAAAGGGATCAGGAACGATCCGTGCACTCTGAACTATAACTGCAAAAAACACAATAGATTCAAAGTATCTGTCGCAGATTTTTGATGTTGTACATAATCATCTGTATCGGGTCTTTTGTTTTTCATTCTGGATGAGCCCGTGTGGGAGGTTGCAAGGGCCCATTTTTAGGGGCAGGATAAAGCCGAATTTCATTTAATAAAGGTATTCCAAAGTGTTCGTTTTCCCCCGGCCCACTCTCTCATTGATTGCCCTCTGCACACTCATCCCCGTTCTGGCAGGATGCGAAACGGTTCACGACTGGGTGCATGATGATAGTGAGATTACCGTGAAAAACGCGCCAAAGGTTGAGCCTGTCGGTTTAACCCCGCCGAGTGCAGGCCGTGCGCCGTTGAGCGATGACGAATTGCGGAGCATGACCCGCAAAATGTCCGGCGGATCGGTCGAAATTTACGATATTGGTGATGGCAATGATAATGGCATGATTTCGATTGCGCCTGTTCCATCTGTCAGTAGCATCCAGACGCCAGCGGGCATGGCCTATCCAAGTGATCCAAGCGTGACGGTTTTTCCGCTGGATGATTTCGGTGGCGCGTATGGTGGCGGGATGATCAGTCCGGCAGTACCCTATAATGCCGGGCCATCTTCCATGACGCCTGCACCATTCGAAGGTAGCGATGCACGTGGTAAGCTCAATTCGTCCGCAGGCAAAGATGTCAGCCGTATCTATTTCGATTACGGGTCCGATAAAATCGATGCAGCCGATAAAACCGTTCTGGCGGAAGCGGCGAATGCAGCGAAGTTTGCCCCGATTGACCGTGTCCGCGTGGAAGGCCATGCCAGTGTCGATGCCGGAAATGCCGATCCGGTCAGCGCCCGCATGCTGAACCTGAAGGAATCCATGAACCGTGCCTATGCAGTGTCGCGCAGTTTGATTCAACAAGGCGTACCAGCCGAAAAAATCAAAACCGTTGCCTGGGGTGACACTATCCCGGCAGGCGGCAATGCGGCGCAACGCCGTGTCGATATCGTCACAGCGCCGGGTTATTAATCCATGGGTGATTTGCGCATCGGCATCGCGGGGCTTGGTACAGTCGGCCTCGGCGTTGTGAAGATTCTGCAATCCCATGGAGATGAGATCGCGCGTAAAGCCGGTCGCCGTATCACCATTGCTGCCATCAATGCCAAAGACAAATCAAAAAAGCGCAGCGCTGATGTTTCAAAATATCAATGGGTCGATGACCCGCACCAGTTGGGTGTCATGGAGAATGTCGATGTCGTCGTTGAAACGATTGGCGGCGAAGGCGGCGTGGCCGCGAGCCTTATCGAAACGGCGCTACGCAATGGCAAACATGTTGTCACCGCCAACAAGGCGCTGCTCGCCAAACGCGGCTATGAATTTGCGGAAATTGCCGAGGGGCAGGGCGTATCGCTGAATTTCGAAGCGACCGTGGCTGGTGGTATTCCCATTATCAAGGCGTTGCGCGAAGGCTTCGCCGGAAATGAAATCAATAGCCTCTATGGTATTCTGAATGGCACCAGCAATTATATCCTAAGCGAGATGCGCACCAGTGGCCGCGATTTCGCAGATGTCTTGAAGGAAGCACAGGCGAAAGGCTATGCCGAGGCCGATCCATCGTTCGATATCGATGGCGTCGATGCCGCGCACAAGCTATCTATCCTCACCGCGCTGGCCTTTGGTGTACGATCTGATTTCTCCAGTATGGATATTACCGGCATTCGCCACATTACGGCGCAGGATATCGCGTTTGCGAAGGAGTTGGGGTATCGTATCAAGCTACTCGGCATTGTTCATCGTATTGGCGATAAAATTTCGCAGAGCCTTGAGCCATGCCTCGTTCCGGCTGAATCGCCAATGGGAACGGTCGAAGGCGTTTATAATGCCGTGTTTATTGAGGGAGATTTCGTCGGCAAAGCTGTGCTCGAAGGACGCGGTGCGGGCGAAGGGCCATCGGCATCTGCCGTTGTGTCCGACCTTATTGACCTTGCACGCGGAACGCATTTGCCAACATTTGGGGTTCCGGTTGGCAATCTCGCGTCATGTAAAAATGCTTCGGCCGAAGAAATCATCAACGAGCAATATTTGCACATTATCGCCATCGACCAACCCGGCGTCATCGCCGAAGTGTCCGCGATTTTGCGGGATTTTAATATTTCCATAGAATCGTTGTTGCAGCGGGGCAGGGCACCGGGACAGCCGGTTTCCGTGATTATTACGACACACGAATGCAGCCGTTCCGCCATTCGTGCCGCTGCCAAGAAGATCGGCGGAATTTCCACAATAACGGCGCCGCCGACCATACTTCGCATTGAACAGTTTTAGGCGAAGGCGTAGTCTGGTGGGACCACCTGATTCCAATAATTACTGGTCTGTTTGAGAGCCGCATGAACGCATCGTTTCTGGATGTCCGTCAATCCCTGAAGGATTCCCGCTGGGTTTTTCCCGCGGTGGAGCAGGATATCGTCGCGCGGATTTCGCAGCTTCACGGATTGCCCGATTACATCGCCCGGATGCTTCATATTCGCGGCGTGGGGCCGGATGATGTTGAAAGTTATCTCTACCCCACCCTGCGCAATCATTTCCCCGATCCGTTCTCCCTTGCCGGGATGAAGGAATTTGCTGAAGATATCGCGGCCCGTATCATCGATGGTGAAACGATTGGCGTGCTGGCGGATTTTGATGTCGATGGTGGCACATCAGGCGCGATCATCGTTCGTTTCTTGCGGGCCTGCGGTATTGAACCGCCAATTTATATTCCGGACCGCTTGAGCGAAGGATATGGGCCGAGCGCGGTGGCGTTGCAATCTCTCAAGGACAACGGCGCTGATTTCGTCATCATGTCGGATTGCGGAACAACGGCATTCGAGGCCGTGACGGCAGGACGCAATATGGGCCTTGGTATCGCAATTTTTGATCACCACGAAGCCGAAGATCGTTTGCCCGACGCCAATCATGTCATCAATCCCAAGCGCAAGGACGATAGTTCCGGTCTTGGCATGCTCGCGGCGTGCGGCGTGGCGTTCTTATCTTGCGTGGCGATCAATAGCGTTTTGCGCCGGGAAAAGTTTTTTGAAAAGAACGGCTGGCCGGAAGCGCCGCTGAAAAGCTGGATTGATCTTGTTGCTCTTGGCACTGTTTGCGACATGGTACCGATGACGGGGCCGAACCGTTTGTTCGTGCGCGCCGGTTTTGCGCAGATGAGTTTTAAAACAAACACCGGTATCCGCGCATTGTGTGAGGTGGCCAATCTTGATTCCGCGCTGGAGCCAACCCATGCCGGGTTTGTGTTTGGGCCGCGCATCAATGCTGGTTCCCGCGTTCACCGATCCGACCTTGGTATCAAACTACTATCGACCGATGACATGGATGAGGCGCGATCCATCGCCTTTGTGCTCGATGATTGCAATGAGCAGCGCAAAGTCATCCAGTCCGAAATGATGAAGCAGGCGGTGGCCAAGGTGGAAGAGCAAGGGCTCGACCAGAATCCCGTTATCGTGATTGGCGATCCTGAATGGCATCCGGGACTGTCCGGACTTGTTGCCGGGCGTTTGAAAGAGCGGTTCGGCAAGCCTGCGTTCGTTGTGACTTATGCCGAAAATGCGCAAGGGGTTTTGGAAGGCCGTGGTTCGGGCCGATCCATTCCGGGTGTGAGTGTCGCCGCTGCGTTGATCGATGCGCGTAATGCTGGAATTTTGGTCAAAGGTGGCGGGCATGCCATGGCGGGTGGATTTACCGTGATACCGGACCGATTGCCGGAGTTCCGCGAATATCTTTATGCGCATGTGGGCAAGCAGATGGAGAATATGGATATAACACAGGAGACCATCATAGATGGCGTTGCCACCATTCGCGGGGCGCAGACCCATTTTGTGAAGTTGCTGAGCGATCATATCGGTCCGTTTGGTGTCGGCAATGCCGAACCCATCTTTGCACTCGCCGATGTGCGGATCGGCAGCACCGATGTGTTAAAGGAAAAACATATCCGTTTGCAGATGACAGACTGGGAAGGTGGGCGACGGATGAAGGCGATGCTGTTCAATGGCGTTGGCACGCGTCTTGGCGATACGCTACTCAATCATGGACAGCGGACATTCCACATGGCGGGGCAATTCCAGATCAATGCCTGGCAAGGAAATGAATCCGTTGAATTCCTCGTGTCCGATGCGGCCTTTGCCGGCGAAGCCGCGCAAAAGGTGGCTTAGACATCATTTTGAAATTTTGGCGTTTTCCAGTCGATAGAAGACATTGTTCTCCGGATCAGACGGCACAAGTTTCAACGTGCCTGTGATAGTGAGCGGATCATAGGAAAAAGCCACGGGATTGTTGTCGGCGTGAACTTCCAGCACCAGTGACGGCCCCACGTGATACTGGAACGGGCAATTGACCGGGAAGGGGCCAAAGAGAAAGAGTTTTTGTTCATCCGTGCTTTCGAGCGGGAACATAAAGCCCTTTACCGTTACTTGTTTGCCATTGAGGCCCTTTACACCATCGGAAAATTCCGGCTTGTAATATTGGAATTCAAGACCATCCGCATCTTTTCCTTCGATGCTGACTTCCTTGGTCTGACCAAAAATCTTCCAATCGATTGCGCCCGCGGGCACATCGACATAGTCTTTGATATAATCTTCGATGCCGCGCGTGGGAGCATCCGCCCCTTCTTCCTGAGTCAGGGCGTAAGCTGGAATTGCGATGGCAAGAAAGACAAGAAGGGCGATCAGAAAGCCTTTCATCACGTCCCCCGTGCCAGTAGCGAAGATATATCAAGACGCACGGCAGAGAGGGCGGGCAGTAACGCGGCAAGGCCACCAACGATCAAGCCAAAGAGGATGAGCAGGGCATCTTGGGTATGGGCGACCAGTAGATCCGATGCAATAACAAATCCTTGTAGCGTGTTCATGTTGACGGCAACGGCATAGGCCAGAAGATGGCCCATAATAACACCCAGTAACGCACCGCCGCCGCCGATGACCATGCCTTCGAGCATAACGGTTGCGAAGACGCGACCCCGCGATGCCCCAAGGACACGAATGACGGCAAGGTCATATTGCCGGGTTGATAGGCCCCAGGCGAGAGAGAAAAACAACATCAACAGGGAGAGAAGTGCGATGCCGCCGGACAAAGCGAGGACAAGGTTTTCCCCGAGACCGAGATTTTTTGACAGGCGCGACATTTCATAGGCAGGAACCGCCGCCTGTAATGTCCCGGATTTGTTGATCTGGCGCGGCAGGTTCATCGCATCGATAGGGGATCGGACCTGCAAGAGCACAGCCGTCACTTGATGGGCCATGGCTTCTTCGGCCGCTTCTTCCTCTGCGCTTTCATCATGATGGTGGCCTTCATGTCCATCTTCGTGTTCATCATGATGCGCATGCAATTGCTGGACGCTTTCGACCGGTGTGATCAGCATTTTATCTAATACGGTGCCTGTTGGTTTTAAAACACCGACGACCTCATAAAGGTGCGCGTCGTGCACATCATCGCTGTCCGCTGCAAAACCATGGGCGGCTGCGAATTTTTCACCGATTTTCAAACCCGTGGCTGATCCTGCCGAGACTTCATAAGGTTTGGCAAAGATGCGCCCTGATTCCGGCACGGCACCATAGAGGGATAAATAATCTGGCGTAGAACCAATGACGCGCCAGCCCTTGTAATTGTCGCCCATGACGAGGGGGATAGATTTGCGGACATGCGGGGATTTTGCAATAGCTTGTGCGTCCGCTTGTTCGATGTTTCCTGTCGGGATATCAGCCTGATAGAGGCTGGAGAGAACGAGCTGCAGCGGGCTACCTTTTGCACCAACAATGATATCGACATTCTTGGCGTTGCGGGCAATGCCTTCTTCGATGGCGTTGGTTAGCAGGAACAAAGAAGTAAGAAGGGCTATAGCCGCCGCAACCGAGAGGGCCGACAGGATGGATTGCAGGGGACGGTTAAAAATCGCGGCAAGCGCAAGGGAGAGGGAGTGTTTCATCATGCAGCTTTCGTCATTTGAGTATCGAGAGTAACAATAGATTGGAAGCGGTTTTTGATGCGATGATCATGCGTTGCCACCACCAAAGCCGCGCCCGTTTCCTGTGCTTGTGATGTAATGATGTCCATCGTAATTGCGGTGTTGACATCATCCAGTGCCGAGGTTGGCTCGTCTGCCAAGATAATGGCGGGGCGATTAAACACCGCCCGGGCAATCGCAACACGCTGACGTTCCCCCTGGCTGAGTTCATGTGGTTTATGCTCTGCCTTGCCCGACAGGCCAAGCGAGGAAATCAGCTGGTCTGCGCGGGCCTGATCCACCTCTTTGTCTGCCATCTGGCTGGCGAGTAAAATATTTTTGCGCACGGTGAGCGAGGGGAGGAGATGCAGCGTTTGAAAAATAAACCCAAAATTCTGCCCACGGGTATGATCACGGTTTTGTGAAGATAGGGTATAGAGGTTCTTGTCTTTGAGGAAGACCGTGCCGGTACTGGGCGGCAGTAATCCGGCCAGTAAGGACAACAGCGTTGTCTTGCCTGAGCCCGAAGGGCCGAGTAGCAACAGAGCTTGTCCTTTATACAGTGTCATGTCGGGAAATGAGAGCCGTGGCGCGCCGCCACGTTGCAGGGAAAGATTTCTTGTTTGTAAAATCATGATGTCATACCACTTCTACAAAGTGTTATAGTATAACAATTTAAGATTTGGCAAGAGGAATAATCGGTTTTATAAGGCGATGCTGAATTATGATGAGTCAAATAAGCGGCAAATTCCATTTTGCAAAAGAACTGTCTGAAAGAGACGAAACGTTAATTATTATTTTTTCGAATAGCTTCCTGCGTGGTATATTTCTGCGAAGTTCAAAATTTTTTGCCGACAAATCCTTTAATTTATTTTTGACAGGTGACTCTATGTTGTTCAAAGCGCTCAACAATCTTTCTATTACGACAAGGCTTGTTCTCAGCATTACTGTTCTTTTCATAACGCTTGTCGTTGCGTTGTCGCAGGCTTATACCAGCATCGGCGGCAACATGAATTTCTCCCTCTGGGAATCCAAAGGGAACAATTACAACCAGCCGCTGGCAAAAATTCTTCATGCCGCGGGTAAGTTGCGGGTTAGTCAGACCATCCTTACAGCCGGTCATCAGCATGCTGATCTTCAGACCGAGCAACTGGTTGGCTATATCAATGAACAAATGATTGAAGTGAAGAAGATGCAGGACCTTTACGGGGTCGATTTGCAATTCACGGAAGAGGGATTGTCCTCACGCGGTCGCGACGCACTGAAATATGAAACTGTTCTGGCGAAATGGACAGACCTTGCTGGAACTTCGGCTAAACCTGGCGAGGATTATGATGCCAAACTGGTATCGTTCATCGCTGATATTCGCGGTATGATTGCGCATGCGGGGGATACATCAAATCTTATCCTCGATCCTGACCTCGACAGTTATTATTTGATGGACGTGACATTGCTGGCCTTGCCCCAGACGGTCGACCGTCTTTCGGTGATTGGTTCCATGATGTATCCAAAACTGGCCTCGGTTCCATCTGTGGAAGTTGCGCCTGTTTCTGAGCCTGTTCTTGAAATGCCGGTTGAAGATGGCGCCCAGATGCCTTCCGGTGGTGAAATCGTAGAGGCGGTGCCAGAGATTCAAGATCAGCCCCAGCCTCAAGTTGAGGCTACGGGTCTGAGTGAAGAGGAGACCACCGAAGCCTCCGTGATGTCGCGCATGTTGTCCGAAGCGGATGTTGCCCGGACCATGGCCGACTTTGATGTCGCCTTTAAAGAGGACGCCAATTTTTATGGCGTGAGCGAGAGCTTCAAATCTTCGATTGATCCTTTGCTCACCACATACAAAGAGACAAATGACAAACTTGCTGAATTGCTCAAGGCTATTGGGGCAGGGCAGGTTGTTACACAAGAAGAATTTCTTACCACATGGCTTGCGGCGGAAAAATCATCTTATGACCTTTGGGAAACCGGTTTCATCGAAATGGGCAAGTTGATCGACATCCGTATTCAGACCTACAAAGACCAGCAATCGGAAGTTCTTTTGATTTCTGCGGCCGGTATCCTGATTTCCCTGCTGGTATTTTTCATTATCGCCAAGAGCCTGACGGGACCATTGCGCAATCTCACACAAGTAATGGTGCGTCTTGCCGATAACCAGTTGAGTGTTGAGGTTCCATACACTGATACGAAATCGGAAATTGGGGATATCGCCAAAGCTGTTGAGGTCTTCAAGCAAAATGCGCTGGAGATGGAAAAACTGGAGATGGAGCAGGAAGTAACGGCGAAGCGCAACGAACAGGACCGCAAGCAGGGGATGGTGGATCTGGCCAACAAATTTGATTCCCATACGCAGGATGCGCTGCAAAACCTATTGATGTCAGCCGAAAATATGAAGTCAATCGCGCAGACCTTAAACACGACATCGCAACAGACCGCTGATGCCAGCAACCAGGTTGCGGATATTGCCAGCCACACCGACAACAATGTCCAGACCGTCGCGTCTGCCACTGAAGAATTATCGGCGTCCTCACAGGAGATTGCCGTCCAAGTCAGCGGCGTTGCGCAAAAAGCGGGGCAGGCCGCACAAGAAGCGCAAAAAGCCTCTGAAACTGTTGCTCACCTCAATAGCCTGACCGGTTCCATCGGTGAAGTTGTCGAGGCCATCAAGGATATTGCCGACCAGACGAACCTTCTGGCACTCAATGCCACCATCGAGGCGGCACGGGCAGGGGAGGCCGGCAAGGGATTTGCCGTTGTTGCCGATGAAGTGAAAAAATTGGCCATCGAAACAGCCGAGAAGACCGACCAGATCGCGCAACGCGTCAGTGGCATCGAAGTCGCCATTAAAGAAAGTGTGGCGGCAGTGGCGCGGATTATTACCAACGTTCAGCAGATCGATGCCGCAGCAACATCCGTATCCGCCGCCGTGGAAGAGCAGAATGCCGCGACGGGAGAAATCGGCCGCAGTGTTTCCGAAGTATCCACGGGAACGCAACAAGTTGCCGAGACGATTTCCCGTGTCAGCCGTAATGCCACCGAGGCGGGCGAAAATTCACGCCAAGTTCTGGAAGCCGCCAATGACGTGTCGAAATTAACCGATGATTTGAAATCCCAGATAGGGAGTTTCCTTAACGGCATCCGGGCTTAATAGGGTTTGGCCGGGGGCGGCATAATGCCGTCCTTTGTTATAGTATAACATTTTTCTGGACTTTGACGTTCCGGCCGATTAAAACAACCCCATCATGAAAGAACGGGTTCAAAAATCGCTGGTCTGGGCACTAATCCTGTCGGAAACCACCCATGTTTTCTGCTGTGTCCTTCCAACCCTTTTCAGCGTCTTAAGCCTGATTGTCGGCATGGGAATGATGGCCAGCATGCCCGATAGCATGGTCCGCATGCACACCATGATCCATGCCTGGGAAGTGCCGATTATTATCTTTTCCGGTGTTGTTCTGGCTCTGGGTTGGGGGATTAGCTGGTATAGCGACAGGCTTGATTGCCACGATACGGGCTGCCATCACGGCGCTTGCGCCCCGCAGAAAAACAAGGCCCATCTGGTGCTTGTGATTGCCACGGTGCTTTTTACGTTTAATTTGGCTATGTATCTGTTCGTCCACCGTTCCCCGCTGGTCGTAAACAAGCTGATGCACCACAATGAGCAGCCCCATACCCATAACGCCCAATAATCCTTGCTAAGTGGTTGGGTTCTCTGCTAAACACCCCCTCATGCAGGTATATAAAATATGAACTTCGAAGACCTTGGTTTGAGCCCGGAAACGCTGAGAGCGGTTACCGAAAAGGGCTACACGACCCCGACCCCCATTCAGGAAAAAGCGATCCCCGTCATTATGATGGCGCGGGACATTGTTGGCCTTGCCCAGACTGGTACCGGTAAGACCGCCGGGTTCACCCTGCCGATGATTGATGCCCTGAGCGGTGGCCGCGCCCGTATGCGCATGCCACGTTCTCTTGTTCTTGAACCGACGCGCGAACTCGCGGCGCAGGTTGCGGAAAATTTTAAAGACTACGGCAAATATCATAAGCTTTCGATGGCTCTGCTCGTCGGTGGTGAATCGATGGGCGACCAGACAAAATTGCTCGATAAGGGCGTTGATGTTCTGATCGCAACGCCGGGCCGTCTGCTCGACCTGTTTGGCCGTGGCGCTATTCTTTTGAACGACATCAAAATCCTTGTGATTGACGAAGCCGACCGCATGCTTGATATGGGTTTCATTCCCGATATCGAAAAGATCGTTTCGCTCATCCCCCCGAACCGCCAGACGCTCTTGTTCTCGGCAACTATGCCGCCGGAAATCAAACGCCTTACCGATAAATTCCTAAGCAATCCGAAAGAGATTTCGGTGTCTGCCCCTGCGACAACCGCTGTTAATGTTGAACAATTCCTCGTTCATACCAATCCACGCGACAAGAAGAAGATTCTTGGCCAGATCATGAAAAGCGAAGCGCCCAAGAACGCCTTCGTGTTCCTGAACCGCAAACGTGACATTGGTGATGTAGCCACTTTCCTGAAAAAATTGGGGTATGACGCTGCGCCATTGCATGGCGATATGGTTCAATCTGCCCGGACGCAGACATTGCAGGATTTCCGTGATGGCAAGGTGAAATTCCTTGTCTGCAGCGATGTTGCCGCGCGCGGACTCGATATTTCCGCCGTCAGCCACGTGTTCAATTATGATGTGCCGATGAGCCCAGATGATTATGTTCACCGTATTGGCCGGACAGGTCGCGCAGGGATGAGTGGCCGGGCCTGGATGCTCGCCACGCCGAACGATGAAAAATTCCTGACCAATGTGGAACGACTGATCAAGAAACCGATTCCTGTTTTTGACATGCCGGACGCATCGTCTGGCAAAGATGACCATGCCGAGCGCGTGGTTGTTTCGAACGAAACATCGGGTGAAGGCAACAAAGGTGAAGCACGTCAGCCAGCGCCGCGCCGTGAAAAACCGCAGGCTGCGCGTAGCGGTGGCAGCAATGGCGGGAATGCCCGCGCCGATCATCGCCCAGCCCGCCGTTCGACCGAAAAGCCGAAAATTTCCGATCTCCGCCACAGTCAGGATGATAGCGACGACAGCGCAACCGGTTTTGGTGACGATATCCCGTCATTTTTAAAACGGTAAATCCGGGCGAATCAGCCGCTTTATACGTGTATTTTTTACGTAAG
>CAZUYV010000009.1:0-5390 GCA_964624435.1 uncultured Micavibrio sp.
GATGCCCAGAATTACCATGAACAGGCTGAAGTGGCGTTCCGCAAAGGCCTTGATAAGTGGAAAGGCGATAGTGCCCCTATCCTCAACAACCTCGCCCTCAACCTCGCCTCGCAGAACAAACTCGATCAGGCGATCGATATGTTGAAACGCGCGAAGGAAGAATCGCCGGGCCGTGTCGAGATTGAACGCAATATGCGCATTATCACCACGCTCAAGGAAGGCGCCGATGATTTCATCATCAAACAGAACGCCGAAAAACAAAAAGCCTCCGCGCCGGTCAAAAAAGAAGTCATCGTAGTGAAGGATGAGAAGAAAGCTGAGCCAAAGGCCGAACCTAAAAAAGAAGAGGCCAAGAAGGCGGATGTGAAGAAGGAAGAGCCGAAGAAAACCGAAGAGGTGAAAAAGGCCCCTGCCCCCGCCCCGCAAAAGAAGAAAAACTTCGGCGAGACAAATTCATAAGTGACAAAACAAAAACCCCGAAAGCGATTTCGGGGTTTTTGTTTTAATTCATGACATTGCTCGCCTGAATACCAGCCGGGCCCAGAATCACGATAAACAAAGCGGGCAGGAAGAACAGGATCATCGGTACAGTGAGTTTGGGCGGCAAAGAGGCCGCTTTTTCTTCGGCCAATGCCATGCGGATTTCCCGCAGCTCTTCCGCCATAACGCGTAGCGCCTGCGATACCGACGTCCCGTATTGCTCCGCCTGTATCAACGCCGTGGCAAAGGATTTTCCATGCCCGCCCACACGCTTGCCAAAATCAGAGAGCGCACCACGACGATCGGACAACATCGCCATCTCGGCGCTGAGGATGCCCAGCTCTTCTGCGAGCGTTGGTGAATGTTCCGCGACTTCATGGGCGACACGATCTACCGTTTGTTCAAGGCCGATACCGCCCTGCACGCAGATCAGCATCATATCAAGCGCATCGGGGAAGGTTTGGTTGATTTCCTGAATCCGTTTAACGGCCTGGTTCTTGATCAAGATACGGGGCAGTGAAAACCCAAGGGCCGCAGCTCCGAACAAAACAAACAACACAGCGATATCGGAAATTTCTTTTTCGCTCTTGGCGATAATCAGCATCGAAAACAGGACGAGGATAATCGGCAGTATAATCTGGGCCGCGATATATTTCATCGGCGCGCCCGGCGTGCGAATCCCCGCTTGTAAAAGAAGATCCCGCACCTTTTCACCATAGCCACCGGCCATGGTTTGAAGCTTGAACAAGGTTGTCATGGAATCCTTGGCTGACAGCTTGGTTTCACCCTTACGATTCAGCTCATCCTTGCTCTGTTCAAACAGCGCCTTGCGTTTTTTCTCGATGACGCTTTTATAGCGCTCTTTCTTTTCGGATCGTTGCAGGAACGGCAAAGCGAAGGCGGCAAACGATACCGCCGCGGCAACCGCGCTTCCCACCACTATCAGCAAATCCGTTGTAATATTAATCATATGCTACACCTTGAAATTGATCATCTGCTTCATCACGACGACCCCCATAAACATCCAGAAGATCGCCATCGACAACATCATCTTCCCGCCCGGTGTTACAAACAAAAGGCCGATATAATCAGGGTTGATGGCATACATGCCCGACGCCACCAGAACAGGCAGGGCAGCGATGATCATCGCGGATGATTTCGCCTCGGACGATAGCGCCACGACTTTGCGTTTCAAACGGAATCGCGCACGCACTGTCTTAGCAAGGTTTTCAAACACTTCGGATAGGCTCGACCCCGTCTGTGCCTGAATGGACACGGCGGTCGCAAACATCTTCACTTCGGTGAGCGGCATGCGGTGCGCACAGGACAACACGGCTTCGGGCAGCGATACACCAATTTTCTGCTGATCGAAAATGCGGCCCATCTCTTCCCCGATTGGCCCAGTGAATTCACGCGCCACCATCTTGATGGCTTCAGACACTGGCATACCCGCTTTCAACAAACGAACCATCGATTCCAAAACATCCGCCAAATCAGCAAGGAATTTTTTCTGACGGCGCTGTGCCAGTTTTTTGAGAACGAGCTTGGGAATACCAAAGAAACTGATGATCGTGGTGCATATAATGACCAGCGGGCTTTTCCCCATTGCGAAGACGGCACCCGTGGCAACAACAGTAAATAAAATCGTGTAAACCCAATATTGACGGACCGAAATGTTCAGGCCCGCCTGCATAATTTTTTCGGGCAGGCTGGCTCCCTTTTTTTCTTTCTTGTCTTCATTGGCGTTTTCTTTCAGCTTTTTCGAGAGAGCTTCGCGGCGGGAATCAAGACCGCTTGTCTTCTTGCTGCCCTCTTCCACCTGTCCGCCACGGATAACATTCATCATCCGCTTTTTTTGCTTGTCCTTGCCGCTTGAGATCAAAAAAGCAATCATGCCGGTCACGACCAGCACGAGCAGCAACGAAACAATGGCAATCAATGTGCCGTCATCCATAGGCTTCCTCCATCGCATCAAGGACGAGGCGTTCCACCCCGAACTGGCGCGCCTTATCCCAGAATTTGGGGCGCATGCCGGACGATTTCAATTGTGTGATCAATGTTCCGTCCGGGTTTTCACCAAGAAATTCCAGATGGAAAAGATCCTGCATGGTGACCACGTCGCCTTCCATACCGGTGATTTCAGAAACATGCGTAACTTTACGCGATCCATCGCGCAAACGCTGCACCTGAATGATAACGTTGACGGCGGAGGCGATCTGTTCCCGCACAGCGGACGATGGCAAGTTAAGACCACCCATCGCGATCATGTTTTCCATACGGGAAATCGCTTCACGCGGGTTGTTGGCGTGGACTGTTCCCATGGACCCATCGTGACCAGTGTTCATCGCTTGCAAAAGGTCGAAAGCTTCAGGTCCGCGGACCTCCCCCACGATAATACGTTCAGGACGCATACGCAGGCAGTTCTTGATCAAATCACGCATTGTAATTTCACCAACACCTTCAAGGTTCGGCGGGCGGGTTTCAAGGCGCACCACGTGCGGCTGCTGCAATTGCAATTCGCAGGCGTCTTCGCAGGTGATGATACGTTCGCCGCCTTCGATATAACGTGTCAGGCAGTTCAGCATCGTGGTTTTACCGGACCCCGTACCGCCGGAAATCAGGCAATTCACCCGGCAGCGACCAATCGCCATGATTAGTTTCGCAGCAGACGGAGTCATGGCGCCGAATTCGAGCAGCTTTTCGAGGGTAAGTTTGTCTTTTTTAAATTTACGAATGGTCATACATGATCCATCGACCGCCAGCGGCGGGATAATCACGTTCACACGGGACCCGTCAGGCAAACGCGCGTCGCAGATTGGTGAACTTTCATCGACACGACGGCCGATGGCCCCCACGATACGCTGACAGATGGTCGTCAAATGCTGGTTGTCGCGGAACTTGATGCTGGAACGTTCAATCTTACCCTTCACCTCGATATAAACGGTTTCGGGGCCGTTGATCATGATATCGGCGATGTCATCGCGTTCCAGCAATTCTTCCAGCGGACCAAAGCCCAGCATGTCGTTCGTGCATTCCTTGGCAATCGCGGTCAGTTCCGCTGGCGTTAAATCGAGATTGCGGAAACGGGCGATTTCTTCGACGGCGGAATTGACTTCCGTGCGTGCCTCTTCCGCCTTCATGCGGGCAAGTGCCTTCAGGTCAATACCATCACGAAGATCAAGCCAGATACGGTTACGGGCGCGTTGCAGGCGCAGGGATTCGGTGTTCTGCGCATCGGTTTCAACAGGAATATTTTCTACTTCGAGCGCAAAAATATCATCAGTATCGACCAGCGGTTCGGTGCGTGGCGCCTTCTCTTCTTTTGGCGCATCGGAAACGTGCGCAGGAACGAGAGGCTTTGCCGGAACGTCTTCTTTTTCAGGAACAGGTTCAATAGTCGTGATGGCAGGCGGCACCGATGACGGTGTCACCGGTGTTGGCTTTATATCCGTGGGCAAACCGCCCGTCTGTTTTTTGCCAAACATTTTCTATTACTTCTTCAGCTTAAACTTACCAAGGATATCAAGACCGCCCGGCGCAGAAACATTCGCCGGTGTTGTCGCCTCTTTACCCAGAATTTTTTGCACCAAGGGCAGCAAGGATTGCGCAATCACGGCGCCAACCTTGTCAGAACCCAGCTTGCGGCCCTCATTTTCCGCCCCGATAAATAATTTTGCATCAAATGGAATAACCACCGCTGGTGCGGTGTCCATCGCGCTCTGGATATCGCCCTTGCCGACTTCCTTGCCCGGCGCAATACCGGCCATGTTAATCACAAGATCAATCGACGGGTGCGTGCCGCCCAGCAATTTTTTCATTTCATTCATCAAGGAACGGGCAGATCGAAGCGAAGCGAGTGTCGGCGTAGAAACAAGAATTGTTTCATGCGCACGGGTCAAAACCATTTTCTTGACCGCATGCGGCGCACCGGACAGATCGGCAATCACAACGGGATAGCTGGCCATCGCCGTATTCAAAATATCTTCAAAAGGTTGCGCCTGCACATTGCCATCCAGCATGCTCTCAGCACCAGTGCCAAGCACCGCCAATTTATCATTGGGATGGAACAGCATGCGGCGGAATGAATCCATGTCCTTGGCCGTTACGGCGCGAATGGCTTCGTTGGTGCCTGATACAGGCTCAAATCCCATGCCGACGCCGAGCGAAGACCAGCCGCCAGCAGCATCGAACAAGAATGTTTTCTGATTCAGCGTATCGGAAACGCCCCAGGCGAGAATTTGCGCGAGGGAAGAAACACCCACCCCGCCCTTTGATCCAATCATAGCAATCAGGCGGCTGCCCGATGTGCCGAGTTTTTCGATCAGGGACGCCGCGATCACTTCGCTCAATGTTTCAACAGGAACAGGACGAACGAGGTAATCGCTTACCCCCATCGCCGTCAGAGAACGGTAGAGGTTTACATCATTGACGGGACCAATAACGATGGCACTGGTGCCTTCATCGCAAAGGCCTGACAATTCACCAAGGCGGCCGATAAAACTGTCATCTGTCGTATCGGTTTCGACCATGATCATGTCGGGTGATGTGGTTGTGCCATAAAGGCGGACGGCAGCATCGACATCGCCTTCGTGGACACTGACGGTCACGCGGGCAAAACGCCAGTCATTGGCAAGAGAGCGTGCAGCCTCGATAGTTGCTTTGTCCTTCAGGAACAAATCAACTCTGGCGGATGGTAGTAATATAGAAGTTTCTTTACGCACTTGCCCCTTTTTACCCTTCGTTGCCCGTTAACCGATGCGCCCCCGCGCTTACTGGGCCTGAATCTGATCGCGAGTCAGGACATCCAGTTCACGAGTGGCCTCTTCTTCTGTAACCTGTCTGTAATATTCCGTGCTGTTGGCAGCGCGGCGACCATCGCCCGGATCAAGCTGGCTGTTGCCGCGCAAATC
>CAZUYV010000009.1:5490-16491 GCA_964624435.1 uncultured Micavibrio sp.
TGTTGGCAGCGCGGCGACCATCGCCCGGATCAAGCTGGCTGTTGCCGCGCAAATCGTCCGGTCTGTAAATCTGGTTGGCGACCATCGTATCGATGGTACAGCCGAATTTGTAATCGCCGATAAAGCGGGTTGTCTGGTTGTCTTCGGCGCCATCCATCGTGCGGCAACCCACAGGGGCTTGCGCTTTGACGGCGTCATAATTGACCATCAGCATCGGTTCACCAGCAGCTTGCACTGTTTCAGCCGTAACATTGCGAACGCCCAGTTTGCGCAGACGGTCTTTAAAACTCGAAAGATCGTTGAACGCCTTCATGGCAGTGTAAGATTTAGAGGTAGGATCATAAACCAGCGACAGATGAACTGTGTCGGAACCAAAGCGGGCATAATCATCTGCGAGTTTGCGCAGATATCCGTCTTTGACATCCTTGACAGGAACCTGTTGCATCGTGGTTTCCGTCATAAGTTGCGGTTTATTTACGTTCATCATCGATGGTGTGCTTTGCGGCGAACAGGCACCGAGAGCGAGAACACTCACTGCCATCAAACCGGAAAAAAGAATGTTGCTGTTCATGAGATATCTCCTTAGTCCGTGATGTATCCGAAATTGCCGATGTTCTTCGTCACGGATTCAATTTTCTTGTTCCCATAGGTGCGGGTCATATTGCTTTCAAACACACGTCCCAGCGCACTCTTCTCCCGTTCGGGTTCGGGGGCTTTAACGGCTTTGGTTTTCCCTTCCATCAACGGGCCTTCCGACAATCCGGCGGCAGGCGCCATGGCGAATTTTTTTGCAGGAAAACCTTCCTGCAGATCGTCCATAGACAAGCGTGGAACGTCTTTCAGGTCGGCTGGTTGAGAGGCATCGGACAATGGTGTTGCTGGGTCAGCCGGGATAACTGGCGCCGCTGGCTGTTCTATTTCTACTGCCGCCTGGTTCTGCGCAAATGGTTTGACCAGATATGGCGTGATCATCACAACAACTTCGGATTCATTGCGTTTGAAGGTATCGGATTTCATCAGGTCACCTACAACCGGGACATCCTTGACGCCCGGAATTTGTGTCAGACCGGAAATGGAATCCGATTGGATCAGACCCGCAATCATCAATGTTCCGCCGCTTGGCAATTCCACCGTCGTTTGGGCGCGGCGAACGTTAAAGCTTGGAACACTAATACCGTTGAGTTGCAGTCCTTCTTCGTTTGTCGTCGTTGAAACTTCTGTGGTCATCTGCATCGAAATGCGGTTGGCGGACAGGACAGTTGGACGGAAGTTCAGCGAAACCCCGAATGGACGGAATTCATAAACAAGATTGCCGTTCCGGTCCAGCTGTGTCGGGATTGGAATTTCCCCTCCGGCCAAAAAGCCCGCCTGTTCGCCAGAAATGGCGGTCAGGTTTGGTTCGGCCAGAGTGTTCAAAATACCTTCTTCTTCCATGGCGCGCGCCAGAAATTGTAAGGGTCCGAAACCACCGGTGGCAAATTGCAGTCCAAAAACCCCGAGCTGAGCTGGAGCACCAAGACCCAGACCAGCTGCAGTTCTAATCGCACTATCCCAGTTACCCGCGCTTCCATTATCAAGGTTGGTTTCAACACCAAGGTCTTTCATGGCGCTGCGCGATACTTCGAGGATCTTGACCTTCAACATAACCTGCTGTTCACCCGAAACGGTCAGCATGTTGACTACAATCTGATCGATCGATTTATTATCGAATTCCTGGATTTCCCCCGCGTATTGAGCAACAAGGTTGGCAACGCTGTTCGAAACCGCCGGTGTTGACACATTTCCTGTGATAACCAACTGATCTGTTAGACCACGAACCTGAACATCTTCGTCCGGATAAAGCTCTTCCAGCATTTCCACTAGTTTTTCTGTGTCGATCTGGACATGAACATTGACCTTGCGGACGACATTGCCGTCTTCATCGAGGATCATAAGGTTGGTATCACCCAGCTTGCTGCCGACGATATAAAGCTGGTTGGCGCGAACCGCCATAACATCAACGATGCCGGGGTTGGCAACCAGAACATCGGAAACATCCTGACCAAGATCAAGCATTTCGGCCTTACCAAGCATGATATTGACGACAGGATTTTTTGCATCCTTCTCAGGAAGAAGGTCGGCTTTGTCGGCCATCGCCGCGCCGCAAGGAATAAGGGCGACCAATGCAACTGCAAAGGCCATTAGAATTCTATGTTTCATGGATGGCATCATTGTGCGCCCCCTTCTTGACCGCCGGTAATAGCAGGCATTGTATCGCTGCTTTTGGCGGGTGTGCTCTCTGTGGATTTTTCAGTTTTAGGCAGGCTATTGCGCGGGCGTTGTTCGACCAGTGTGCCGCCATTGTAAATTTTTACTGCACCGCCGGCACCGCCATTTTCGATCAGGGCAAGGTCCTGCATGATCTTGCTGGCCTGAACATCGGTGGTGAAGGTGGATGTGTTGTCGTTCGTATCGTCGCCAAGGCCACGCAGTGAAAGAATCATGTCGCCCATTTCTGCGGCGAGCGCAACTTTCTCCGCGCCTTCGGTATCAACTTCGAGTGTGACCGTTTTCGCAATCTTGGCGGCATCTTCATCGCGGGTTGCTTCTTGGTCAACCGCGAGAACTTTAACGTTCTTCAGAATGGTTTCAGAGGCATGCTGGCTGACCAGCATTTTGGTTTCCGGTGTTTCACCGCCATTGTTAGAAAGGCGGTAGGTCAGGATAACGTCAACATAATCGCCCGGCGAGATAAAGCCCCCGGCCATTGTGTTGGCCTTCACAGGGATAGCAACGGCGCGTTTGCCTTTTTCAAGTGTGGCGGCCACGATATTGCCGCGGCCTTCTTTAAATGTGTATGTGGCGAGCACAGGCTGACCCTGGGCCACGCGTGTGGTCAGACGGCCTGTCAGGGCCTCTTCCGGTTTTTGTTCTTTGTCGCGAATAATCGCGCCAGTAAATGGTTTGCCCGGCCATGATTGCCATTTCAAATCACCAACAGCGAGATTGGAGCCCAACGGAAGGTCCTTGGCCGCAACCAGGACCTGCGCCTTGTCACCTGTGTCTTCTTTATTGCCGCCGAGCGATGCCTGGACGAGGACCGCCACGAGAATGGCAATCACGAACCCACCGATCAGAACAATCAAAACATTTTTATTCATTTGTCAGACTCCACTTTGCTCATCAGCCAAAAGCATTCACATGCGGGCTTTTCGCGTTTGCAAAGGATTGGTGAAAGAAAAAATCGTCGAGAAAACTTGGACTACACCCACCCAAACTAGCGGTTATTGGTTAACAAAACCTCAAAGCCGCCAACGCACCCAGTTCAACAACCCGATTCTTTTTGATCGGTTTTACGTAAGTCAGGAACGACCCGCCAGCATGGCAAGTTTTTCCGGAGAGAAATATCCAAGCTGGTAAAATGCAATGATCGCGCCAAGCGCAATTGCAATTCCATAAGGCACACCGGAGAAACCGGTCTGGGCCTTGGCGACCCAACTTCCTTCGCGGGCATTTTGCACCAGCACGCGCTTGTTCAGAATTTTGGTGACGATGGCAAGCACAGCCCCTGTGATCGCCATATAGAAGAGAAAGGCCGGAAGGCCCGGTACGCCAACCCAGAGTGCAAACGCGCTGCTGAGCTTTGAATCCCCCGCCCCGATCATGCCGAGCGAGAACAGAACAAAGGTGACGCCAAACATGCCGACACCGGCGATCACGTGAACCTTCCAAGAGGCAAAAAATTCCATACCGTTACCGGTCAGCGCATCGGTCGCAAACGCCGGGATAAAGGCCAGCAGGATACCGAGGCTGTAAATATTAGGGATGTTCATGGTTTTGAAATCGGCAAGCCCCGAGGCCACGCCGAAACCAATCGCTACAAGCAGGCAGAATACAACGATGAACAGGATCATAACTGACAGGGCCTTTGATGGGGATTGTTAGAACCGGACAAGAAAAAGGCCCGCCAGATTAAGCAAAACACTGGCAGGCCTTTTAATAGCTTCGATTAAAAGCCTGTTATCTATTAGCTGCCGCGGCTGGACAGTTCTGTGGACAGGCTTTCCCAGAGAGTATTCAACTGGTCGCCGAAAGCGAACACGGCGGCGATGATAGCCAGGGAAATACCGGCAGCCATCAGAGCATATTCAATAGCGGTCGCGCCATTTTCATCTTTCAGGTACGCATTTTTCAGCGCGATCAACTTAATAAGCATAGTGAGGATCTCCTTCGTTTGGTTTCCAACGTTACGTTTTATTACGCTTGTTATCTGGTCTTAATTTTGAGCATTGAAAGAACTTCAACGCCCCAACCTTATCTTTAGAATATATCATAAGTTTTTAAAGAGTGGTTAAAAAAAGCGGGATTCAACAATAAATATGGAAATAATGAGGCTATTTATTGGCGAATACATTGTAATAAATTTGTATAAAGTTTTAAATAAATCCTTATTACACAATATTTACTTCAATACTGAAAATATTACTTAGTAATGACTATAAACTATACTTCAATTATTTGAATCATCTTGAATACGTAGCAGAAAACACTGGTGAGCAGTAGGAAGATTACAGTGGCTCAACAATAGAAAAGGCGGGGAATATTACCCCGCCTTTTTCGTTTCTACGGTTTTCCGCCGTTTCAATTACTTGGTGATGTGCAGGTTGCTGAGTTCCTTGGCAATCGCGCCATACACTTCGATCAGCTTGGCTTGCGTTGGCGCATCGTACCACATACTTTCCTGGGTCGCACACTGCTTGTAAATATTCTTCGTTGCCAAACTGATATTGCTATAGAAAGTGATGGTGTAGACAAGGACACCCTTCTCCTTCAACTCATCACAAACATCCAGAACACGATTGTTCAGAATGCTGTTGGTCATATTGGCCGAGGAAGACAGGCCATAGGCGGAATAATAGCTATTCACCTGGTTATCCCCGTCCGTCATCAGGATAACGGCCTTTTTCCAATCCTGGTTCTGCCATGACACACCCTCCATGAAAGGGAAGTCAGGCGAAAGTACCCGCAGACCCCAGACAAGGCCTACGTTCACATAAGTGTTGCCCTCTGCCGTCAGTTGACCAATACCGGTCAGAAGCTCGGTCTGGTTGTTGGTCAGTGGCGTGATGGCCGTTTTAGGACAGTTCACGTTTGCATTATTGTCAGCGTTCCCGGAATCGCATCTCACCGTACCGGCGGCATTGCGGCAATAGCGATACATTTCCCATGGACCATCATGATCTTCAACGTCATCCGGATAGGCCCCTTCAAGGATACAGCCTTTCCATCTCTTTTTGTTGGTGGTCGTATTGGCGTTAGGCCCGAACGGGTCGGTCCATTGAATATTCAATGGATTATTGACGAACGGCGTTCCGTAATTTGCCCCGCCCGGTGTGAGGCCAAGACCATAGCGCCCGACATTGACGGAAGAACTAAACGGCACCAATCCGATTTTCAGGTAATCAGTATCATCCGTACGTTCAAACATAATATTGACGAAGTTGGTCGCGGCGGTGCGGAGAGCGCCGATATTGTTGTTTGTGCTCATGGACCCTGTGACGTCCATCACCAGCGCAACTTCAATCGCCTTTACCTCGCGTTTCACCTCGCTTTCGGCATAGACATCGACATGGTCCACACCAAAGGCCCGCATAAAGGTCGTATTCAACCGCGCGGTTGCATCAACACCCAGCGTATCAACACCCGGCGTGACATTGACGTCGATCGTAAACCCGATCTTATCCGGCGGATAGTTGGCCTCGATAAAATCATTGACCTTGCCCTCGATTACATCCGGATCGTCAGAGGCCGAAGCCGCCGCAGCCAGCGCCGCCGCATCAACCGCCCGTGTAAGACGTTCACGCACGAGATAGGATTGTGCCAGATCAACTGACATACCGACCGCGCCCAGAACAACAGGAACTGTAATCCCAAAGAGAACAGCAACAACCCCTGCCCTGTTGGACAGATACCGTTTCATTTTTTCCATTGGATTATGCATCTTCACACCTTCCCAACTTTGGGGATTACATTTTTAAGACGGGCAATTGGTACATGTCACTGTCGCGCTGCGGCGTCCGCGTAAAAAGGCGACTTCACTCATCGGAATTTCTTCGGTCAGAAAGTTGGAGAAATAAGGAACGTAGTTATAACCCGCTGTTACAATCACAACGCCCTCGCCTGCGGCACCCAACCCTTCCGTGCTCGCAACAGCCGTGTCATTCGGCTCCATATTCTCTGTAACTCTCCACAGTACGACCGGATCGCCATCCTCATCAAACTGGACACTGACGATATCATATCCAAACGGCACTGTACTGCTGGGCTCCAGTGCAAGACGCCCGGCCGCAACGACATCATTGATCATCGTCGTATTAACGCTGCGGTGACGGGCAATCAAGTCACCCATAATTTGCGCTGCGCCAATTGTTTTCTGGTTGATGACGATGCCCTGCCCCAGATCAAAACACCCCATCATCATGCTCAGTAAAACCGGGAACAGGACGATAGTTTCCATCATGGCGGTCGCCGTGCGATCTTTCCACCAGCGTACTATAGGTATGAATTTGTGAATCGTTGCACGCATCCTAGGGCTCTTCCTCAAATTCATAAGGCTCATTCTGCAAGACAATGGTCGAAATCATGCTGCGGGTCGTTCCGCCATTATTCGTCAAAAGCGGCTGCATCATCGGTGTGATGATAGGATAATTATAAACCACGCGAACCATCACCACGTCACTCACGCCGCCCGGGTCAAATCCCTGGTCTTCCAGATTTCCATCCTCATCAAATTCCGCCGGAGGAAGGGCCTCTGCATCGCCAAAATCCGGAACTTCCTGAACCTGAAATTGAATACGGTTACAAGGGATCAAAAGATCGGCGAAATCACACACGGCATCCCGAAACAAAGACTGATCACCGCCTGCATTTTGTATCTGCCCGGTGCGGACAAGGCGCGATGCTGTAAAAGTCGCCTCTTGCAACACGCTTTGCGCGGTGAACATCAGGGCCATTTCAATTGTGCCGATAAGCATGAGGACGAACGGAATCCCGACCAAGCTGAACTCAACAGCCGTCACCCCTTCCGTACGCTTGAACCATGGTCGTAATATCAACATCAATTTTATTCTTATTTAAATCTAATTTTTGTAAACCCCAGAATGGACGAAAAGCATGGCGTCCCCGCAGAGGCGCACATGCTTTCAATCTCTTAAGTATAGAAGCCCAGGCATTAAGGAAGCTTTAAAGAGGTGGCTTCTTGTGTGCCATCGGATGGCCCCTCAGAGAAGTTTTCGCGAACAAATCCAAATTCATCGAGCGGGACAGTGCCGCTGACTTCCGGCCCCCAGCGTTCAATCAGGACTTTTTGATGGGCGTCAATTTCTTTGAGGCGGCCCTTAGCGCGCTGAACCATAATAGAGGAAACAATCCCGGTCATCGCCCAGTCGATGAGATACCCCATTCCGGCGGCGAAAAACATGACCACGACGGTGCGCGGCTGGGTCAGGTATGTCAGGGCGACATCAAAGCTCCCGCCCTTCTTCCAGATTTCAATGAGGAACGGGGCACAGCCCGCAAAATTCATGGCGCCCACTGTCAGTGTTTTGATTTTACCCTTGGATTGATCAACGACCCCGGCGACAAAGGTCGGCAACATGCCGATCACAAGAACGATGGCGATAGATGAAAAGACAACACCGACCAAAAGGAACCCGATAATCAGCAGGTTCACTTTCCATCCGCTCTTTGCTTTCCTTCTACGTTTTGCCACTTTATCTCATGCCCTTAAAAAAATTGTGAGCCGGAACCAAAGGCCGAAAAGGCCGTGGCCAGAATAATCAATGCCGCAAGCGCACCTGCCACCATGGCGGCGATCTGCTTGCCGAACTCCCGCCCGAATTTTGATTCATCCCGCAAATCGCGTTCGAGATCTGCATTTTCAGTCTCAAGATCATAATATTTGCGCATGGCGCGGCGGAAACCAACATTGTCTTCCTGATAGACCGCAGGGGAATCAAATAAGGTCAGGATTTTAACAAGATCGCCAGCGTCTTTCAGGCGCTCAGCCTTCTTGCGGATCTCTGTTCGCAATTCACGATCATGAAAGCGTGAATATAACGGCTCCACATTCTCCATGATCCATCCGGCAATACCGGGGAAACGTTCCAGTTGCAGGCGTTTTTGCAAGGTTGCGAGCACTTTGATCTCGGCCAGGATACGACGGTAAGGTTCTTCGGCATTTAGTTCGGATATATAAGGATCTATATTACGGCGATCCTTAACGGCCAGAAAGGCGACGATATGGCGATCCATCATCATGGCCGGGCGGTTTGGATAATGCGACAGCTTTTCATAGGTTCGCATTAATTCTTCGGGTGTGCGTACATAATATTTGGACAATTTTTCCGAAAGGCACGGCACTTCTTCGTTCAGCGCATAAATGCAACGTTCCAGACCGCCGCCAATCGCCTTCTGGCGCAGATAGGCGCGTGCACCGTCAAAACGGCTAACCAGATTGCTGACATCGGATATACTGGATGGCTGGACATCGACCCATTGCGTGATGAAATAGATCATAAAGAAATCGATATAAGTCTGAAGATCGCGCTTCATGACATACGCTTCGGTCAACGCCGTTCCGACACCATCGGGCATGATATTGATGTTTTTATAACGGATCGGTCCTTCAGGATAAAGCGCCATGGTCAGGCGGGTCACAAGGCGTTCAGTATAACCCGTGCCCTTGCCACCCTCTTCCGACAACTGGATAGCCTTGTCAATCCGTTCAGCCATGGGTTTGTTTTCCATCGCGCGGGAAATCCATTGGTCGAGCTCGCCATTCTCAACAAGCTGACGCGCTTCGGTAGGATTTTTATGCAGGTCCTTGGCAAGAACTTCCGGCCGGAAATATTTATGGCCGTTGAAAATAATAGGACGACTGGCCTTGAGACGGCGGACAGCCTGCTTGGGTGACAGTCGGCGTCCATCAAGCCATTCAATCACTTCATCGAGCGTCCAGCGCTCTGCCTCTTCATCATGAAGAAGCCCACGCAGCAGTTCAAGAATGGCGCCGGTGAATCGGTCTTTACCGGTGAGCGCCAGATAGCTTCCCTCTTCCATCTTTATTTCAAGAATTTGGTCATCCGTCATATTCTCCAGCGGATCGGAACTCCGGAGCATGATGGCAATACAAACGCCAAAGGAATAGAGATCATCTGATAATTTGCCGGGGCCGCGGCCTGTCGGGCTCGCCATAGCACGTTCTATGGGTTCATACAGGGCAGGCATCTGTGAAGAGGCCGGCGTCGAAAGGCCTTCCCCCAGCACGGCACGTTCCAGCGTGCGCGATCCGCCATCATATATATTGGCAAGACGGATACAGCCATGCACCAGATCCTTATCACGAAGATCTGTGAGAACGTTGACAATCGGACGAACAACAGCAGCCAGTACAAGCTCCTGTTTCATCCCAAGCCCGCCTTGCGCATCATCCTTCTTCAACGGCATGCCAAGTGTGTTTTCAAAAACAAGACAGAATTTTTGTTTGCCCGACATCGGCCAGTCAATCGGTCCCCATCCTACCAGACGAGCAAGTGATGGGTTGAGGACCGCAGCATAGTTGGTGCAGTTCGTGGTGCGGGGGCTGAGATGATCTTCGCAGACAAGTGCGAATAAATTTGCCGGTGCATTGTCGATTCCATGGGCGGCATAGGCCTTGGCCGCGCCCTTGTCGAATTGCGGAAGACGATTCCCGGCATAGATAACGATGTCCTGATTGAACGTGACTTCGCCGGAAAGGGCTGAATCCTTTCCGGTGACTGCCGTGCCCGTTTTGTTATCTGGTTCATCCTGAACCGCAACATCCGTCATATATATGTAAACCAATGGTTTGGGTTATACCCCTAGAATGCCCGAATAGGCTTAACCCATTGTAAACGGATTGCGGCAAATGTCCAACAAAGTGGAAAAAACCCTCAGCCTGAGAACGGATCCTGCATTAAGATGGTGTCATCTCGCTCCGGACTGGTGGACAGCAACGTCACAGGCGCTTCGATCAATTCCTCTATCCGGCGGATATATTTGATGGCTGTGGCGTTTACATCCGCCCAGCTGCGGGCACCATAGGTGCTTTCCTTCCAGCCGGGGATCGTTTCATAAACCGGTTTTACATTGGCTTGGTGAACTTGGCTGGCCGGGAAGTAATCGATCCGTTCTCCATCCAGTTCATAGCCAACGCAGATTTTCAATTCGTCAAACCCGTCGAGAACATCGAGCTTGGTCAGCGCGATCCCATCGATACCGCCAGTCTTGATTGCCTGACGGACCAGCACAGCATCGAACCAGCCGCAGCGGCGCTTGCGCCCTGTGTTGGTGCCAAACTCGCGTCCTGTCTCACCGATCTTGTCGCCGATCGCATCGAAAAGCTCTGTCGGGAACGGACCTGCGCCAACGCGCGTGGTATAGGCCTTGGTAATTCCAAGAACATAGCCGATGGATTTCGGACCAACGCCGGAACCGACCGCCGCTTGCGCAGCCACGATGTTCGACGATGTCACGTAAGGGTAAGTTCCATGGTCAACATCGAGCATGTGCCCCTGCGCCCCTTCGAACAAAACCTTTTCGCCTTTTTGTTTGGCCTCTTCAAGGCGTTTCCAGACAACGCCGGAATAAGGAAGGATTTTATCGGCAATACCCATCAGGGAATCATAAATTTCGGTCGCATTGATTTCGTCCCAGCCGAAACCACGCATCAGCGCGTTGTTATAGCTGACGAGCGCCTCAAGCTTTTCTTTGACGATGTGGGAATGTTCAAGATCGCAGACGCGAAGACCACGGCGCGCCACCTTGTCCTGATAGGATGGGCCGATACCGCGCCCGGTGGTTCCGATCTTCTTATCGCCACGCGCTTCTTCCATCGCCCGGTCAATCGCGCCATGCAGAGGAAGGATCAGGTTCGCGTTTTCCGCGATCATCAGATTTTCAGGGGTGATCTCAACACCGAGCGCGCGGGTGCGATCAACC
>CAZUYV010000010.1:0-15685 GCA_964624435.1 uncultured Micavibrio sp.
ATTCCAAAGGCGCAAACGAGCGTAATGCCGTTTCCGTTCCCTGAAAAGCGGGGTTTTTAACCCTTATTTAACGATTGGAGAGTAATCCATTATGTGCTTATTTATATGTATAATATAGGGGAATAAAAAAATGCCGAACGGTCAATGTCAGTGTGGATCATATAGCGGCCATGGATGCATGGCTGGAGCACATTGCGCATTTAGCTCGACTGCATATGCCCCAGCACAACAATCCACCAATTCTGTATATTTTTCTAAACCGTCTCGCTCGAACTCTAGTTCTAGCCCAGCTGAAACACATATCAATTATGAAGACGTAGGAGCTGGTGCAGGATCTGGCATTTTTCTATTAATGGAAGTAGGTAGAATCTATATAAAAGTTGGCTTTTTTCTAGGGGACCTTTTTATAAAAAACGCGCGAAGACCTATCTCCGACATTCCCAAAGGTATAGAAAATTTATTAGATAAACTACGGCCTGAAAAAGATAATACCCTCGCTACAAAAGTTGTCATATCGGGGCTTGTGGGTCTTTTCTTAGCCCCTTCTGTAATATGGTTTACAACGGCCAATCGCTTTGTTCATTCTTCTATATCAACAACTGCATCTGAAGATGATTATCTAAACAAACCGCAAGCATCAAAGACCAATTCTGTTGCGGATATACGGTATTATACTATTATGGCTGATAAAGCCGAGTTACGTCTAAATGCTTCCATGCAGTCTCCAGTCGCAGCCACGTTTCCAATGGGGACTTGTGTTATAGGACAAAAAATATTTTCCAAGGCCGAGTTTCTAGAAATTTCAACAGGTTCAATGAAGGATCAATCGGGTATTTTTGTTCAAGGCTTTGTCAGACAGGATTCCTTGAAGGAAGCAAATATAACAATGCCGATGGATTGTATTGAAAAGAACACGGACTTTGGTGACGTTAAACCCGAGGCAATGGTGCAGATAGTTCCTGCTGATTCAAAACCAGTAACAAAACCTGCCGTTACACCAAAAGCAACCACTCCCGCAACTCCGCAACCCGCCCCGCTCACTCCCGCATGGAATTATTTTGTCGTGGAAGGATCGGGCGTAAATTTCCGCAATGGTCCATCGGCCACCGCACCGGTCACAGGCGTTGTCGATGGCGGGTCCTGCTTCATTCAAAAGGAACCCGCCGCGGCAAGTGCAAACTTTATGAAGGTCACCATCGTCACGCCAAACACCAAGGCCTATGTGGGCTTTGTCAGTGAGGATTACCTGAAACCCGCCACCCCGGCGCAGGCGGCGGCGTGCACGGCGGTTTTGCGCTGATTTCTGCGCCTTTCCACCCGCTTTTCCCCCTTGCCCTTTTGGCCCGTTTTGCCTAATCTCCGGCCCCATGAGCACGCCAAAGACCAAGCCATTGGAACATATCCGCAATTTCGCGATTATCGCCCACATCGACCATGGGAAAAGCACCCTTGCCGACCGCCTGATTCAAACCTGTGGCGGCCTTGAGGCCCGGGAGATGACGGAACAGGTTCTCGACAACATGGATATCGAGCGGGAGCGCGGTATCACGATCAAGGCGCAAACGGTCCGCCTCGCCTACACCGCCAAGGATGGCATTGAATATCAATTGAACTTGATGGACACGCCGGGCCATGTTGACTTTGCCTATGAGGTCTCCCGCTCCCTCGCCTCCTGCGAAGGGTCCATCCTCGTTGTGGATGCATCGCAGGGTGTTGAGGCGCAAACATTGGCCAACGTGTATCAGGCCATCGACAACAACCACGAAATCATCACCGCGATCAACAAGATCGATTTGCCGGCGGCGGAGCCTGAAAAGGCGCGCCAGGAAATAGAAGACGTGATCGGCATTGATGCCTCCGACGCCGTTCTGGTGTCCGGTAAATCCGGCATCGGCATTCCTGACCTGCTGGAGGCGATTGTCACCCGCCTGCCCGCGCCCAAGGGCGATTACAATGCGCCGACCAAGGCGCTGCTCGTTGACTCATGGTATGACGCCTATCTTGGCGTGGTTATCCTTGTCCGCGTGATCGATGGTTATTTGAAACGCGGCCAGAAAATCCGCTTCATGGGCACAGGCGCCACGCGTGATATTGACCGCGTTGGTATGTTCACGCCCAAGAAAGTGATGCTCGATGCCTTGGGCCCCGGTGAAATGGGCTTCATCACCGCACAGATCAAGGACATCACCGACACATTGGTGGGCGATACGATCACGGATGAACGCAACCCGGCGGCGGATATTCTTCCCGGTTTCAAACCATCGGTGCCGATGGTGTTCTGTTCCATCTTCCCGGCGGATTCGTCGGAGTATGAAAAGCTGCGCGAAAGCATCGGCAAACTGAAACTGAATGACGCCGCCCTGCATTATGAGGCCGAAAGCTCCCAAGCCCTCGGCATGGGTTTCCGTTGCGGGTTCTTGGGCCTGCTCCATATGGAGATTATTCAGGAACGGCTGGACCGCGAATTCGATCTCGACCTCATCCCCACCGCGCCATCCGTGGTGTACAAGGTCTTCCTGACCAATGGCGATGAGATGGAATTATATAACCCGTCCGACCTGCCGGAAGTGCAGCGTATCGCGAAAATCGAAGAGCCATGGATCAAGGCCACGATCATGACGCCGGATGAATATGTCGGCAACCTTTTGCAATTGTGCCAAGAACGCCGTGGGCAGCAGATTGAACTGACCTATGTCGGCAACCGCGCCATGCTGGTCTACCACCTCCCCTTGAACGAAGTGGTGTTCGATTTCTATGACCGCCTGAAATCCATTTCGCGCGGCTATGCCTCCTTCGATTACGCGATTGATAAATACGAAGAAGGCGATCTGGTGCTGATGCAAATCCTCGTCAACGCCGAACCTGTCGATGCGTTGGCGATGATCGTGCACCGGAGCCAAGCCGAGCGCCGCGGGCGCGGCATGTGCGAACGGCTCAAGGAACTGATCCCGCGGCAAATGTTTAAAATCGCCATTCAGGCCGCCATCGGCGGCAAGATCATCGCGCGTGAAGATTTATCGGCATTGCGCAAAGACGTGACGGCCAAATGTTACGGCGGCGATGCAACCCGTAAACGCAAACTGCTCGAAAAGCAGAAAAAGGGTAAGGCCAAGATGCGCCAGTACGGCAATGTGGAGATTCCGCAGTCTGCCTTTATCGCGGCGCTTAAGATGGGTGATGATAAGTAAGATTTACTTGGCTTAAGAAGAGTGTTATTCCTAAATTATGGAAGAACAATCTCATATTGCGCCCGCAGCCGGTCTAGAGGCGTTCAATTGCCCTAATTGTCGAGTTTATGCTCAACAAAATTGGTATTACATGAAAGCCTCAAAACAGGAAAATGGTTTTGGCTTACAATATGAGAACAAACAATTCATCGTCTCCAATTGCGAAAAATGTGGTTTTCCAACAATTTGGTATGGCGATAAAATCGTATACCCAATTTATAATGCAGATATTGCACCCCCTTTATTAGATACCCCTGATGATGTCAAAGAAGATTATGAGGAAGCAAAACTTATAGCTAATTATTCACCTCGAGGCGCTTCGGCCTTACTTCGCTTAGCCATACAGAAACTTTGCAAGCATTTAGGATTGCCTGGGAAAAATATTAACGATGACATCGCACAATTAGTCAAAGATGGATTACCTGCAGCAACACAGAAGGCACTGGACAGCGTTCGAGTTATTGGAAACGAGGCCGTTCACCCTGGAACATTGGATTTAAAAGACAACAGAGAGAGCGTTTCTAAGCTTTTTAGGCTTGTAAATTTCATAGTGCAAAAGACGATTACAGAGCCAAAAGAAATAGAAGAAATATATGGCGGATTACCAACTGATAAATTGGCGAGTATCGCTAAAAGAGATAAGAAATAACCATATTTATGGACCCAACAATAGAAAAAATCATATTTGTTTTTTTAGGTTGGCTGCTAGGTTTCCTCAGTCCAATAATCCATGACACTATAAAAAGATGGATAAACTTAAGTGAATTAAAATCCGTACTAAAAATAGAATTGGGCGAATTACAATATAGATTTGCTTTAGCAAGATATGTAGTAGAACAAAAATTTTTTGGCTTTGATCGCAGCCTTCTTATTTGGCTAAAATTAATTGTAGATGATTATGATGGTGTAAATAAAAGTGAGAGCGTTGAAAACGCAATCAATCGAATGCTTAATGATAAAGCTTTCTCAGCAATGCCCCCATCAAAAAAGGAAGAATATGGGGCCAGTTCTTTAAAAAAGTACTCTCCTGCAGTTCTTCAAACTCAAATCTCAAATTTTTTCTGGTTTGATAAAAAAATTCAATCACGTCTAATTGAAATTATTTTTAATATAGAGATATTGAATCAGATTGTTGATGATAGCCGTTATTTTTATCAATTGACCTTCCAAGTCTCTGGCCACAATCATGATATAGCTATTTCTAACCTCATTGATTCTTATAAAAATTACTCTGAAAGATTGAAAATCATCGTAGATCATATTTCAGAGCTTAAAGATCTGCTGTCCAAAAATTCTTGATATAATAGGAATTTTATCCTATACTGATTTCGATGGTTTTGAATGTCGAAAATCCCCGAAAGCCCGCCCCTTCTCTCCCCACACTTTGCGCGTTTCAAAAAAGTAGGACGACACATCCCACTCGTCCCACATTAACGGACCTTGTCATCCCACATTGTCGTCCCGGTTTTTACGCAATCTTGCAAACGAACTATTTAAGTGTCGTCCTGCATTTTTAAAACAGGGACGAACGAACTAATGGATGTGATTGAAATTCCACAAAACCCGGAAAATGAACCAACGGCCGCTTGGCGCGTTGGCGGGGGCATGAGAATGATCGTTATCATCATTGCCCTTGTGATTGTCGTCGTGGCCGGCGTTCTTTTTGCCGGGGCGGCGCTGAACCATTCCGCCCCCGCCAGCGGCGTTGCGCCACAGCCCGATGCGGGCGGCGGGGAAGAGCGCGTGTTCAATCTCCAGCCATCGGGCGATCAACCCGGCCACGCGGTGGTGGATGACACCTCCGCCCAGAGCGCGCCGCCCGAACAGGAAGTGCAGCGCCTCGAAGAAGAACGCCAGCTGGTGGAGGCGCAGCAGAAATTGAACGAGCAGAAACAGGAAAATCTGCCGCAGCCCGCGGATGATCCGGCCATGAACGTCAAACCCTTTACGGATTTCCGCTAATCCTGCCATGTCATTCTGAGCGCAGCGAAGAATCCCATGAGATCCTTCACCCGGAAGGGTTCAGGATGACAGAACAGGTATTTTATTCTATAAGAATGCTATGAAAAAAGTCCTCTTTGTCTGCACGGGTAACATCTTTCGGTCGATGAGCGCGGAATATATTTTGCGCAAAGCTCTCCCCGCGAACTCCGGCATTATCGTTTCTTCCGCCGGCACGAATGCCGAGCCCGCCCCCGGCCATATGGTCCATCCTGTGGTGAAGGAACGCCTGCTGGAGCTTGGCCTCGATGTCTCAAACCACAAACAAACCAAGGTCAGTGCCGATTTGTTGGCGCAGCAGGATTTGGTGGTGGCGATGAGCACGGATCACAAGC
Organism: uncultured Micavibrio sp.; assembly: GCA_964624435.1. Lineage (GTDB taxonomy): Bacteria > Pseudomonadota > Alphaproteobacteria > Micavibrionales > Micavibrionaceae > Micavibrio_A. The sequence goes on from CAZUYV010000010.1 coordinate 5,564, forward strand.
AATTCCTGCGCGATACATTCGACGCCCCCTCGCATTTGTTTTATGAGGCAAGTTATGGCGAAACGCGCCCGTTCCTTGATCTGTGGGAAGAGGTGCCGGATTTCGAAACCAATCATCCCGCCGCGCGCGCCTATATCCGCAAGGCCGTGGACATGATCCATGACTCAACGCCCGCGATCATCACGCGCCTGCCGCAATTGTGGAAATAGTAATCTAGGCCCGCTGGCTCGAACTGAACAAATTCGCATTGCCGCCCGGCAATTGTTCGATCAATCCGATATCGCGGTTCAACGCCGCCATGGTTTTATATTCCGCATGGGGCAACGCCTCAAATGCTTCCAGCGCTTCCTCGCTCGCACCATTATCGATGGCAAAGGACACGATTTCCGGCTTGGTGGCGGGCAGGTCAATCCCGTCGATCAGTTCAAGATAATTGATGGATGACATGGCATTTTCCCTCTCGGCTTGTTTCAATAAATATGAGTACCCTGCAAACCATCATCAAGCGGCAAAAGTTCCTTTTTACCGGGAACCGGCCGATGCCTCCACGCGTTGGCAAGGTACTTGTCCAACCCCTAGGAGAATCCAACTTATGTCTGACATTTTCGTACCCCCGCAAATCCCCGTCGCCGACAATGAAACGGCCCCGTCCTGCCCGCGCCGCCTCTTGAATGACCGCCTTTATCTGGAACGGGCCGATGACGCGCCGGAGGCGCCGATGACGGCATCCAAGAAAATCCGCCTGCGGTTTCAGCAAAACCGCCCCTCGATCCTGGTGAATGATGCCGGCATGGTGCGCGAACCCGGTATTTCCGGTCAGCCTTTCTAGACCACCTGCAAATTCCTAATTCACAAAGAAAAAACCGCCCCTGAAAAGGAGCGGTTTTCTTGAATTCGCTAAGTCCTAGAGAACGGCTGTTTTCAGGTCTTTGGAGACGCGGAAAGCAACTTTTTTCTTCGCTGGGATTTTGATCGTTTCGCCAGTGGCTGGGTTACGACCCATACGAGCGGACGTCTTTTTCACCATCAGGATACCAAACGCAGGAACGCGAACTTTTGCGCCACGTTTGATGTGCTTGGTGATGTGGGCAATCAGGTCCGTCAGAACGGCTTCAGATTGCTTTTTCGGCAGCTCATGCAGTTGAGCAATGTCAGCAGCCAATTGTTTCAATGTAACAACATCACCTGTTGCAACGGAAACAAATTTAGTCGGCTTTTTAGGAGCAGCAGCGGCAGCGGCTTTTTTAGCCGGGGCTTTTTTCGCTGGAGCTTTTTTAGCAGCGGCTTTTTTCACCGGAGCTTTTTTAGCAGCGGCTTTTTTAGCCGGGGCTTTTTTCTTTGCAGCCATAGTTTTTAGTTCCTTCTCAATGTTTCAAGGTAACGTCATATTACGCCTTTTTTGAAAAACGCAAACGCAAAAAAACAGGAAAGAGCAATAAATACGCATAAAAATGCACTTATACAGTGCATAAATGCCCGTGACGTGGCCACGCAAATACTATATTTAAAGTGTTCATGAGCAAAACATCGATCAAATCACCCACCCCGATTCTCTCCCCCAACGTTGCGGGAGAGCTTTTTACCGTCTGCGACTATGTTCGCTATGGGGTCAGTAAGTTCAATGAATCCGGGCTTTTCTACGGTCACGGCACAGATAACGCGGTCGATGAGGCCGTCTTTATGATTCTCGAAGGACTGCACCTTCCCATTGATTCTATCGAGCCATATTGGAATGCACGCCTGACCGAAGGCGAGCGCGGCAGGATCGCCGATCTTATCCACAAGCGCGTTCAAACACGCCTGCCCGCACCTTACCTGCTCAACAAAGCCTATATTCAGGGCTATCCTTTCTATGTTGATGAACGCGTGCTGGTGCCCCGCTCCTTCATTGCCGAGATACTTTGCGCGCCCGATGGCTTCGCCCCGGTCGGTGATTATGAAGGTGTTACCAGTGTGTTAGACCTTTGCACCGGTTCCGGCTGCCTCGCGATTATTGCAGCGCAGCTATTTCCGAATGCCATTGTTGATGCGGCCGATCTTTCCAAGGATGCCCTCGCCGTGGCCCGCCGCAATGTCGATGATTACAAATTACAGGATCGTGTCACTCTGTATGAAGGCGACCTCTTTGCCCCGTTGAAGGGCAAGAAGTATGACCTCATCATCACCAACCCGCCTTATGTCGATCAAACGGGCATGGACCACCTGCCCCCGGAATTCGACCATGAACCTGCCATGGCGCTCGCCGCTGGCGCCGATGGGCTGGACATTGTCCGCACCATTGTCGATGAAGCCAAGTCCCATCTGAATGATGGCGGGGGCATGATATGTGAACTGGGGCGCTGCGGGCCCGATCTTGAAAAGGCCTATCCGGACAAGGCGTTTGACTGGCTGGAGACCGAAAATTCCAGCGGCGAAGTCTTCTGGATTGGCAAAAACCAGCTTTAATCCCTTCTCCTGTATGCGGTTAGACATTTTTAACCATTCTTGGATAGGATGATATCTGGCCTATTTTGCCTTCGGAAAACAGATATCTTGGAACAATCTGCCTTAAATATTCCGCCCTCGGGCAACCAGAACAGCAAGGATGAAACCATCACGTTGCTGGTCAAGGCCGTTCTCACCATGCAATCGCAGATGAGCACCATGGAAACCTTTATCAAACGCCGTTTTGATGAGATTTCGATGGAAATCAACGCCACCTCGCAACAGATCGACATGAGCGAAGACGGCATGGCCAAACGCTTTGGCGAAATCCTTGGCGTTATGAATGCCATCTCCTATCACGGCGATGGCGATACCCCGGCCAATACAGGGGTTGAGTTGGAGGCCGTTATTGCTGAAACATCCAAGGCCGCAACCACCATTCTTGATACCACGGATAAGATGAGCGCTATCTTATATGAAAGCCATCCGGACGACTGGATTGAGCTGGAAACACGCGAAGCCCTGCTCACGACCCTGCGCGATTATGTACAAAATATCATGGTTTCCTGCTCCTTTCAGGACATTACCAGCCAGCGCATTCGTAAAACGCTGGAAAGCATCAACGATATCGAAGATCGCATTTCAGACACGCTGGAAGGCTTTGGTATCGAGGTTCCCGCCCATCCTGTGGCTGAAACCAACGAACATATCGTCCATGGTAATACGCAGGATGATATCGACGCCCTCTTCTCTTAACTTTTCCATATCGAAAAGCGCTGGACAGCCTAAAGCCGCAATTGTAACAATAGCGGCATGAAACACTCATTTCACAAATCATCCGCCCCCCGTATTTCCCACGCTGAAACCTCCTGGGCCATCGGCCAGAGGATGAGCGAAAGCATTCAAAAGCTGGTGGCAATGAAGACCGCCGATCCGGACTATGATAAGACCGTCCAAACGATCCAGCATCTGGCAAATGATCAGGCCCGGATGATGCAGCCCTCCAGAGAAGACAGGGAAGCAAGACGTCTTATAATGGAACGCTTGGGCAGGATGCGCCTTCGTTTACGAACTCTTAACCATTCGTAATCACCCAAACAATCATTTCGAATTTTATGTATATTTAAGCAGCGTTTAAACCCCTTCGTATAAGTTGGGGGTATGAACGCAAGCGCAAAACAGCAACAGCCAAAAACAACCGCCACAGACAGCTTTCTGGGCATGGCCCTGGTTTCCAGCTTTCTGGGTGTTGCCTATGGCGAAGGCGTTCATATGCTCTTTGAAGCCGGGGAAATCGCCGACAACATCTGGACAGATCGTTTTCAGGCCAAGGCACAAAAACGGACAGACGGACGGTCTTTCGAATTGGGTGTAAAAAACAGCCTGACCAAAGCCTTCCCCGGTCTTCAACAGGGTGTCCAGCAGACTTTGGCTGAACTGGACCGCGCGACCTTCAAGCCATCCTTTTCCACCCCTGCTTTCGCCTAGAAAAATAAAAACAATTCAGCCACTTGCCGCTGTGTGGTAAAGTGATGGAATGGTGCTTGAGTTCAAAACCTCTTTGCTGCGGGAAAAATTCGTTCTTCATGATCCGGGGAACGATCCTTCTGACACGCCGCCCCTGATTGCCCTTAGCAACCGGATGGTTTTGCCGATGACCGGGGACCGCCCGGGTGATTCCGAAACCTTCGTTATCCGCACCCAGAATATGCATAGCTGTGCCCGTTTCGCCGCCGCCATTTCCAAGGAATATCTGGAACACGGCCCCATCATGTCCCGCGATTATTCTTTCAATTGGAATGTGTTGTGGACCGATGTTGCCAAGGGATATGAGAAAGACTGGAACCCCGACATCTGGGCCGCCGTCTATTACAAAGGCCGCGTCATCTTTGAAGACGGCACGCGTCACCCCCTGCTCGACATCATCGAAAAATGCGATGCCGCCAACCGCGAAGATTACACCCAGTCAGTGGCCTTTGCCGAAGCCGCGTTCCAGCAGGTCGGCAAATCGGTCAAGATCGAACACGATTCAAATATCGCCCTGATCATTTCGATCAAGGAAGAAGAAGCCAAGTGCGGGGTTATCCTGCGCGGCGCGAACCGTAAGACCACTTTCAACTACACCGTCAAACAAAAGAAGATCGCCGGGGATCCGATTCGGATACCGACCATTCTCACCGCCTCTGCCGCTTTCCTCGAAGGGGTCCAACTTGCGTTTGCCGTCGGCATGACCAACAAAAAACGCGCGGTGGAATTGATCGAGAAATATTCCGATGAAGACCGCAAGGGCAAACGCGGCGCCGAACGCCTCATCAACCTGACCAGCGCCATCGAGAGCCTTGAACGCAAATACTATGTCTCCTACCGCCCCGACCGACCGGAATTCCAGGCCATGGTGCGTGAGGCCGAAGAATTCGCCATGAAAATCCTCAAACCACAGATCGAGGCCAAAATCGCCAACGGCGAAATCGATGCCAGCCAGTGGATTACCTGAGCCGCCTTCCCCGCGGAAACTCTCACTTTTTCAAATTTTCTTTGACCTTTCCGAGTTATGGATATAAGTAAATTGTCATCAGGGGGAAAGTGTCATGCAGATAGCTATGTCGCGTTTTGACAATAAGTTCAGATGGGGGCTGGAACAGGCCCAATATACATGGCCAGAAATCAAAGAGCTGTTGGCCAAGACAAAAGCATTGATCCCACCGGAATGCACAACCATCCCGGAAGAACTTTTTCAGGTTAAAGAAAATATCTTCTTTATTGCAGGCGAACAACGATGGACTGTTCCAAACACCCGCAAACAAGTTTTGAACGACCCGTCCCTTTTGCTGAATATTTTTCAGATCGGAATGACTAAGGCTATACCGGAAGCAGAACCTGTTCCAGCAAAGTCTGCAGATAGTCTGAGCTTTGTGGATCTTGATAAAAAACGTGAAGCTGCTGAGAAGTATTTTGCAAATGAACTGAAAGAACAAAGAGCAAAGCTCAAAGAGTTGGTAAAGATGGGGAAGAATCAGATTTCCCCATCCAACGATAGCATTATCCCAGTCCCCAGAATTCCGGCAAAAACTATTTTACGTGATGTCTTCAGACTAGCCGAAATAGTTTCTGGAACACCTGCTATTGTTACAACGACGGCTAATCCACCAACTCTGGCACTATAAAAGGCATAGATTGAATGGATATAGGCTTAGAAGATTCCCAGAACTTTGATATTAGTGCAGGTCCTAGCAGAGTGCTCAGACGCCGCAACCTTAGAGCACCTGGTTCGCAATCTACACATACCAATGGTCAGAAAAAGTGGGCCCGTTTTACTCTCGATGATGTCAAAACGTCTATTCGCGCAACAATAGAAAAAACCGGCGAAAAACCTCGACAGCCACAGATGATAGAGCACGGCCCAATTGCCGATGGTGAAACGTATTGGCATGATATCAATATCTCCATTACCAATAGAATCAGAGGATTTGAAAAATGTACTCTGGCAAACCTGACGGAACTAATATTTATTGTATGTCAGGAAATTCACCCTGTCTTTTTGAAGAAAAATCTCTCTCTTCAATTGAAATTCGCGCTCGCGGCTTCTGATAAAGACTTCCCGGACAGGCTTGGCATGATTGGAAAAACTGATGAACTAACCCAAAATGCCGTACGGTTAGCTATCGTGAATATGTATCCAAACAACGACCCGACTGTGGAAAGTTTACTGGCCCGTACCGAGGAGTTTGAAGCCCGCTTTGACTTGGCACAGCAGAAACTACATGAAAAAAGAGAGCCTGTTCAGGCTCTCTCTTAAAATCTTAAATTTGCAACCCATTAAGCCGCGGCGGATTTCGCCGAAACGAGATCACGCAGAACGTAATGCAAAATCCCGCCGTTTTTCATGTAATCGATTTCATCTTCCGTATCAATGCGGCATAGCAGGGTTACTTCCTGCTTGCTGCCATCGGCGCGGTTGATGATCAGCGTGGCATCTTGCAATGGTTTCAGGTCGCCATCGAGCCCCACCACATCAAATGTTTCCGACCCATCGAGTTTGAGATCAGCGCGTGTCATCGGCGCCTTGAACACCAGCGGAACAACGCCCATACCCACAAGGTTCGATCTGTGAATACGTTCAAAGCTTTCGGCAATCACGGCTTTGACGCCGAGCAAATTCGTGCCCTTCGCCGCCCAGTCGCGGGATGAACCCGTGCCGTATTCTTTCCCGGCAATGACAACCAGAGGCGTGTTGGTCTCTTGATATTTCATGCAGGCATCATAGATCGGCATTACTTCGCCGGTCGGGATGAATTTGGTGAACCCGCCTTCAATGCCGTTCAGCATTTCATTCTTGATACGGATGTTGGCAAATGTGCCGCGCATCATGACTTCGTGGTTTCCGCGGCGCGCGCCGTAGGAGTTGAAATCAATCGGCTGCACACCGTTTTCAATCAGGTATTTCCCGGCCGGTGAATCCTTCTTGATGGATCCGGCTGGCGAGATATGGTCGGTCGTGATGGAATCCCCGAACAGGGCCATCAGACGGGCGCCCTTGATGTTAGAAATTTTTGTGCCCGGCTTGATATTCATTCCATCAAAATATGGCGGGTTCTGAACATAGGTGGACGATTTATCCCAGCTATATGTTTCAGATGACGCTGCGCCTTTAATGTCCTGCCATTCTTTGGGGCCGAGGAACACATCGGCATAACGCGATTTGAACATTTCCGGTGTCAGGCATTGCGCTACCGTCGCCGCGATTTCGGCATTGGTCGGCCAGATATCTTTTAGGTAAACATCCTGACCATTGCTGCCTTTACCGATTGGATCGGTGAGCAGGTTGATTTTCAGGGAACCTGCAATTGCGTAAGCGACAACCAGCGGCGGAGAGGCCAGATAGTTTGCTTTCACATGCGGGTTGATACGGCCTTCGAAGTTACGATTGCCGGACAGAACGCCAGCAACAGTCAAATCACCTGCCGTTACAGCGTTGGCAATATTTTCAGGCAATGGGCCGGAGTTCCCGATACAGGTCGTGCAGCCATAACCGACGAGGTTAAAGCCAATAGCATCGAGATGTTTGGAAAGATCGGCCTTATTCAGGTAATCGGTCACAACCTGCGATCCAGGGGCGAGCGATGTTTTTACCCAAGGTTTGCGTGTCAGGCCAAGCTCATGCGCCTTTTTGGCGACAAGACCGGCGGCAACCATGACAGATGGGTTCGATGTGTTGGTGCAGGATGTAATGGCGGCGATTGTAACGGCACCATCTTCCAGAATGTAATCGGTGCCTTCAACAGGAACCTTCTTGCCGGAAACTTCGAGCTTGGCGAAATCAGGCGCGGCGTCTTTGAGTAGGATACGGTCCTGCGGACGTTTCGGTCCGGCAATCGATGGTTCAACATCGCCAAGATCAAGATGCAACGTGTCGGTGAAAACAGGCTCATGCCCCTTCTCACGCCACATGCCTTGTTCCTTGGCATACGCTTCCACCAGTTTCACGCGGTGCAGATCACGGCCTGTAAAGCTGAGGAATTTGATTGTTTCTTCATCAATCGGGAAGAAACCGCATGTCGCGCCATATTCCGGCGCCATGTTGGCAATCGTCGCGCGGTCGGCGAGGCTCATATTATCGAGGCCTTCGCCATAGAATTCCACGAACTTATTGACCACGCCTTTTTTACGCAGCATCTGCGTCACGGTGAGAACGAGATCGGTCGCGGTCGTGCCTTCTTTTGGCGTCCCGGTAATTTTAAATCCGACAACTTCGGGGATCAGCATGGACACAGGCTGGCCGAGCATCGCGGCCTCCGCCTCGATACCGCCAACGCCCCAGCCGAGAACGGCCAGACCATTGATCATTGTTGTGTGAGAATCTGTACCCACCAGCGTATCCGGGAAGGCTACTTCGCGGCCCATCTGATCTTTTTCCACCCAGACCGTCTGGCCCAGATATTCCAAGTTCACCTGATGGCAAATGCCCGTCCCCGGGGGAACGACGCGGAAATTGTTGAAGGCGTTCTGGCCCCAGCGCAGGAACTTGTAACGTTCCATGTTTTGTTTGAATTCTTCGATCACGTTGTTCTGGAACGCAACGGGCGATCCAAACTCGTTCACCATCACTGAGTGGTCGATCACGAGATCAACGGCACAGAGTGGATTGATTTTTTGCGGGTCGCCGCCGAGCGCAGCGGTTGCTTCACGCATCGCCGCCAAATCAACAACGGCTGGAACGCCGGTAAAATCCTGCATCAGCACACGGGCCGGACGATACGCAATTTCAGAATCTGATTTCTTGTGTTTCTGCCAGTCCACAACGGCTTGCACGTCTTTCACCGTGACAGAGCGGTCATCTTCGAAGCGGAGCATATTCTCCAGCAGCACCTTGAGAGTGAACGGCAATTTTGAAATATCGCCGAGCTGTGATGCCGCCGCTTTCAATGAAAAGTAATCATACGCTTTCCCATCGACGGTCAATGTCTTGCGGGTTTTCAGGGTATCGTGACCTGTGCGTGCCATAATGGAAGTCCTCTTGGTGCTCTATGCTGTTGATTCAAATAAGGAAAGCGAACATGAAAATGCTCTACAGAGTGTATCATGCGCAGCAAGATAATAAAAAGTGGTTAATTTTGACTTTATGTAGGACCAAGCGCGAAAAAACCCACCATTTTCAAAGGATTTTGCGAGTGATTCTTAATATGCAGGGCCCGTTTACCGACGCCGCCATTTCCAACCAATCCCTAGTCCGCCCGCCCCGTTTAATCCCAGCGTAGAAAAACACATTTCTTGAAAATATATCTTCTAACTAAAAAAATAAGCGCGAAAAAAATGCGCCCATATTTATGCCATATTCGAATGCAATCCTAGAATCATAACCGGTTTAATTCCTCCTTCTCCTGTTCGTTTCCGACCGGTGACGATAAATTTGAACCGCTGTCTTTCGGGACAGCGGTTTTTATCTTTTACAGCAGATATTCAGCCCGAATATCATTCCTTGCCCTTACAGGAATCATTGACACGGTTATATTCCTGCAGGCTGTCGATCTGTTGTTGCAAAACCCTGCGCTCGGCAGTCATCGCATTGGAATAATCTTTGACGATTTTGTTCGAGGCATCGGTGAGGTTCTGTTGCACATCGTTCATGTTGCCAATCGGGAACGGCCCGACCTTGTAACCGATTTTTTTGAAGCTTTTGTCCAGCGCCTTGATAATCAGGTTCGTGTATTTGTTGGCCAGCATCCGGTCAACCCTGACATGCTTTTTCTCATGTTCCATGATCGCCTTGTACATGCAACCCGTCTTCTTATAGTGACTGGCGATGAAAATCGTCGGTTCGATATGGATTTTGACGGTGATCTTGTCGATCATCAGGCACCCTGCATTATAGGTGGGATAGGTTTCCGTCATCAGGCTCATATTGCTGGTGGTCTTGACCTCCCCGCTCATCAACCCGCCGACATGGGTCTGTACCGCCTCGCCATAGGGCGACACGGTGTCGATGCTGAAACGGTCCAGCTGTTCCCGGGTTTTTGAATGATCGACTTTTAAGGATGTATCGCTTGCCGTCACCCGGATTTCAGGTGTCTTCTTGAGCTGGCAAGTAATCTCGCCGGCCGCAAGATGCAAGTATCCGGCTAAAATGTAATCCAGCCCAATCACGGTAAAAGCCCCCTTTGCCGGTGCGTCCTTTTGGATTATACATGGAATATGGTTAGC
>CAZUYV010000011.1:0-15671 GCA_964624435.1 uncultured Micavibrio sp.
AGCGCGAAGATACGCGCATAGCACGGTAGGTGAGTATGTCCGACACGACCGAAACAACAACCGCCGTTGTGAATGATAAGTTACTTGGTCTTGCCAGTCTTGTGCAGGAAAAGCTCGGCCCGCATATCATCACCGCCGAATTCCAAAAAGATGAACTCTGCGTCACGATTCATAAAAAGGGCATTGTTCCTTTCCTGATTGTTTTGCGCGATGACAAACAATTCCAGTTTCGTCAGCTCGTTGATATTTGCGCTGCTGATTATCCGGGCCGCCCGGAACGGTTTGAGGTTGTGTACCACCTGTTGTCGCTCAACCACAATTCGCGCATTCGCGTTAAACTGAACACCGATGAAAATACGACGGTTGATTCTGTGACGTCTGTATTCAGCTCTGCCGGATGGTTTGAGCGCGAGACATGGGATTTCTTTGGTATTTATTTCAACAACAATCCGGACCTGCGCCGCATTCTTACCGATTACGGTTTTGAGGGCCACCCGCTGCGCAAGGATTTCCCGCTGACCGGCTATGTTGAGTTGCGTTATGACGAAGAACTTCGCCGTGTGGTGTATGAGCCCGTGAAACTGCAGCAAGATTTCCGCGTGTTCGATGCCATGTCGCCATGGGAAGGCATGACTGATATTCAATTGCCGGGCGATGAGAAGGCAACAATTCCGACCTATGGCTGGAAAGCCGCCAGCAAAGACGTGAAGGTGGAGAAGTAAGATGTCCCAGTCCGCAGCAGTCAAAGAAAATATGCTGGAAGTTTCCGCCAACACGGAGATCAAGCCATACACCATGAACTTCGGGCCACAGCACCCTGCGGCACACGGGGTTCTCCGCCTTGTCCTCGAAATGGAAGGCGAAGTTGTCGATCGTTGTGATCCGCATATCGGCCTTCTTCACCGCGGCACCGAAAAACTTATCGAATACAAAACCTATACGCAGGCAACGCCGTATTTCGACCGCCTCGATTACGTCGCGCCGATGAATCAAGAGCATGCGTTCGCCTTGGCGACTGAAAAACTGCTCGGCATCACCGTGCCGGAACGCGGCCAGTATATCCGTGTGTTGTTTTGTGAGTTGGGTCGAATCCTCAATCATATTCTAAACATCACAACCTTCGCCCTCGACGTTGGTGCTATTACGCCCGCCCTATGGGGCTTTGAAGAGCGCGAGAAGGGCATGGAATTTTATGACCGTGCGTGCGGTGCGCGTCTGCACGCCAATTATTTCCGCCCAGGTGGAGTGGCGTGGGATATTCCCCAGAATTTACTCGATGATATGGGCGAATGGGTTGATGAGTTCCCAAAATTCCTTGAAGACCTTGATACGCTTTTAACCGATAACCGCATTTTCAAACAACGTACCGTTGATATTGGCGTGGCCTCTGCTGAACAAGCGCTGGATTGGGGATTCTCTGGTCCCATGCTGCGCGGCTCCGGCATTGCCTGGGATTTGCGTAAATCCCAGCCTTATGATGTTTACGCGAAGATGGATTTTGATGTGCCCGTCGGCAAGACGGGTGATTGCTATGCCCGCTACCTGATCCGCATGGCGGAGATGACAGAGTCTTTGAAAATCATGAAACAGTGTCTGCGGGAAATGCCTCAGGGTCCGGTTCGTTCGAACGATTATAAAGTAACACCGCCGCCGCGCGCTGAAATGAAGCGCTCGATGGAAGCCTTGATCCATCATTTTAAATTGTTCACTGAAGGCTATCACGTGCCAGCCGGTGAGACCTATACAGCCGTTGAAGCGCCAAAGGGTGAGTTCGGGGTTTATCTTGTGTCCGATGGATCGAACAAACCTTATCGCTGCCATATCAAAGCACCGGGCTTCGCCCATTTGCAGGCACTTGATTTTATGAGTAAAGGCCACATGCTCGCGGATGTGGTTTCTAACATCGGGTCGATGGATATTGTGTTCGGGGAGATCGACCGATGACGTCGCGATTGCCTGCGCATATCAAAAAGGACGGATTTGCCAATTATTTTGGCCGCGTTGTGACGGTTGGGAATGTTTCTTATGTGGGCGCTGGCCCCGTCCATAATACGGATTCCTGCCAGGTGCAAATCAGTTATTACACACCCGGCGGCATAATTGAATCGATTATGATGCGCGGCGGTATCAAAGATTTATTTTTTGTGAAAGGGGAAGGGCATTTGGTTCAAGATACTGTCAGCCCGGATTCTTTAAGACCCCTGTCCGAAAGCCAACGCCGCAAGGTTGGCGAAGTATTAAAAGAAAATGCCAAGGCAGAAAAGAATTCTGTGACAGGCGATAACGTAAAATTACTCAGGTTCGTGTGATATGAGAAAACTATTTGAATTAAATGCTGATTATCAGCCCGCTGAATTTTCCTTTAAGGATCAAGCGGCAGTGAAAGAAATCATCGCGCGCTACCCTGCGGGGCGTCAGCAATCGGCCTGCATGCCTTTGCTCGATCTTGCTCAACGTCAGGTGGGAGAAGAGGGCGCGACTGCGGCGCCGCCCTATGGTGGCTGGATCCCTCGCGCCGCGATGGATGAAGTTGCCCGTATCATCGATATTCCTCCGACCAAGGTGTATGAAGTCGCGACATTCTATTCGATGTACAACCTCGCGCCGGTTGGCAAATACCTGCTGCAGATGTGCACGACGACGCCATGTTGGTTGTGCGGTTCTGCCAAGGTTGTCGAGGCCTGCGAAAAAGACCTTGGCATTCATGTCGGGGAAAGCACTAAAGACGGTCTGTTCACGATGATGGAAGTCGAATGTCTTGGTGCCTGTGCCAATGCGCCGATGATTCAGATCAATGATGATTTCTATGAAGATTTAACGCCAGAGAGTATGACGACCATTCTGCAAAGTCTGAAAAAAGGCGTCATGCCAACGCCAGGCCCCCAAAATGGCCGTAACAAGGCCGAAGCCGTGGGCGGGTCCAATACCCTGAAACATCGGGCTTAATTAGTCTTTTACGTCCATAGCGTTACCCTTTAAAATAGAAGAGATTCTAGGGGAGCTCTATGGGTATCTTAAACCGCATTCAGCAGAATATGTACACGCCCATTAGTGGGCTTTCGCTTGGCGTGTTTCGCGCCATGTTTGGTTTGTTGGTGCTATGGGATGTTATTCTAGAACTTGTCTATGGCGAAGCCGACATTCTAGAAAAATATATCCGCCCGGATTTCCATTTTAAGAATTATTTGTTCGAGTGGGTCGTTACGTGGCCAGAACTCTGGATGGCCTATCTCCATTATATTGTCCTTGGGGTTGCGGCTTTCTGTGTGATGGTTGGCCTGTTCTACCGGGTCGCAATCATTCTTGTTACGGCCATGGTCGCGTGGATATTTTTCGCTGAAATGGCGTATTACCTGAACCATTATTATCTGGTGATCGTCACAGGGTTTTTAATGTGCTTTCTCCCTATGAACCGCGCTTTTTCAATCGACGCATTACGCCACCCCGAATGGAAGGATGAAACTGTCCCGCAATGGTCGCTATGGGCTTTGAAGGCCAAGGTTGAAATCGTCCTTCTTTATGCCGGTATCGTAAAAATAAACTATGACTGGCTGCATCTGGAGCCGCTTCGTACATGGATGCGTAACCTCAGCGATTGGCATATGTTCGCGCCAATGACCCAAAGCGATGTATTTATCGCTATTGCGGCTTATGGCGCCATTATTCTTCACCTTGTAGGTGCGCCGCTTCTTTTCTTTAAAAAAACGCGCTTGTGGGTATTTCTAATCTACTGTGCTTTCCATCTGCTAAACTCATACATGTTCGATATTGGTATTTTCCCGTTTATGACGATTGCGGCGACCCTTATTTTCTTCGACCCTGAATGGCCAAGACAGTTTGTCGCCTGGTTGAAGCAGGGACGGGACCAGATCAGGACCTATTATGCCGGGCGTCCACGCAAACCTGAAAGACAAAGCAAGCAAAAAGTAGTCATTGCCTGCGTTCTAGTTTTTCTGATCTTTCAGGCTTTGTTTCCCTTGCGCCATCTTCTTTACCCGGGAAATGTCGCCTGGACGCAAGAGGGGCACCAATTTTCCTGGCGTATGAAGCTGCGCTCCACCAAAACCTCCTTCATGGCTTATCGGGTATATGATCCGGATACCAAGCAGGAATGGATTGTTAATCCGCGCGATTATTTGACCGATAGACAGTATGATAAGATTGGTGGAAACCCCGAATATATTTTGCAGTTCGCCCATCATCTTCAAAAGCGATGGGCCCAGATAGGGCATCCTAATGTTGAAGTTTATGCCCGTGTAAAGAACAGCCTGAATGGGAGGCCGCCTGTACCTTATATTGATGATACGGTGGATTTGACCAAGGAAGAATGGGGACTTGCCCCAGAAACCTGGATCTTGCCGTTGAATGAACCCCTAAAACCGCCAAAGGAATCCCATTAATGGCGCCGGACAAAAGCATCATCCTTTTCGATGGCGTATGTAACCTATGCCGGGGCAGTGTGCAGTTTGTAATTCGGCATGATCCTAAGGAAAAATTCCAGTTTGCGTCTTTGCAATCCGATATGGCGCAGGCATTGATAAAGCAACATTCGGGTGAGGTTAGCTCCGTCCTAGATACCATAATCTTGATTGAGGGCGGAGCGGCCTATTACAGATCCGATGCGGCGCTCAGGATTGCAAAATCCTTGCACTTTCCTTGGTCCATTCTATCTATTTTCTTGATAATACCCAAAAAAATACGCGATTTAGTCTATGATTTTATTGGTCAAAGGCGTTATAAATGGTTTGGAAAAATGGAAGCTTGCTGGCTGCCTGACGAAAAGTTGGCGCGCAGGTTTCTGGATAGTTAAAGCTAAGGCGTAGGTTGCCCATGTTACAAGATCAGGATCGTATTTTTACCAATTTGTATGGCCGCGAAGATGCGGGCCTCAAGGGCGCCATGGCACGTGGCGATTGGGATAATACGAAAGATATCATCGCCAAGGGGCGCGACTGGATTATCGATGAGATGAAAAAATCGGGCCTTCGTGGTCGCGGCGGTGCGGGCTTTCCGACCGGTATGAAGTGGTCGTTTATGCCCAAGGAATTGAAAGACAAGCCGCATTACCTTGTCATCAATGCCGATGAATCTGAGCCAGGCACATGCAAAGATCGCGAGATTATGCGCCATGATCCGCACAAGCTTATCGAAGGCTGCCTGATAGCCGGATTTGCCATGCAGGCGCACCATGCGTTCATCTATATCCGCGGTGAGTTTTTCAGCGAAGGGTCTGAAGTCGTCAAGGCAATTGAAGAGGCTCGTGCGGCTGGGTTGCTCGGTAAAAACGCGGCCGGTTCCGGTTGGGATTTTGATATCACGCTACATCGTGGTGGCGGTGCCTATATCTGCGGCGAGGAAACAGCGTTGCTTGAATCGCTCGAAGGCAAAAAAGGACAGCCACGTAACAAGCCGCCGTTCCCGGCGGCGGCGGGGCTTTATAATGCGCCCACCACCATCAACAATGTTGAATCGATTGCCGTTGTCCCCGAAATCCTGCGCCGTGGCGGCGCGTGGTTTGCAGGTCTTGGCAAAGATGAAAAAAATACGGGCACAAAACTATTCTGCCTGCTCGGCCACATAGGCACGCCATGTGTGGTTGAAGAAGAAATGGGTATTCCGCTTCGTGACCTTCTTGAAAAACATGGTGGCGGCGTACGTGGCGGCTGGGACAATTTGCTCGGCGTTATTCCGGGCGGAGCTTCAACGCCTGTTATTCCCAAAGATGTTTGCGATACGGTCCTGATGGATTTTGACTCGCTGCGTGCGGTTCAATCTGGGCTTGGTACGGCGGGCGTCATCGTCATGGATAAATCCACCGATATCGTTTATGCGATTGCGCGCCTTGCCCAATTCTACATGCATGAATCTTGCGGCCAATGCACACCGTGCCGTGAAGGTACCGGCTGGCTGTGGCGCATCATGACGCGCATGGTCAAGGGGCAAGCGACGATTGAAGAAATCGATATGTTGTACGACCTTACCAAGGAAATCGAAGGTCATACGATTTGCGCGCTCGGCGATGCGGCTGCGTGGCCAATCCAGGGGCTAATCCGTCATTACCGCCCGGAAATGGAACGCCGTATCATTGAGTATCGCAAATACGCAAAAGCAGCCTGAGTAAGGTTGCATTTTAAAGAAGTATCAAAATGAGTGTTCTCCCCTTTCGCCCCGGACGTGCGGTGGTTGTCTCTCCCTATCAGCCTTTCAAGGATGAAGCTGGGCATCAAACCGCTTTACGTCATCTTTTCACAAAATTGAATACTAAGCACAAATTCACTTTTGACGGCGGTATCATCAAAATTCGTCATGTCGAAGATGACATTCTTAAGGGGAAGCAATATTGGGGCGGTTTTGGTGTTGCTGTTCTGATCTCCGATGCGTTTAACGGCGCCAGTTTTTCTAAAGCAATGGGGGAAAACGTTGTTGTGTATGACCAGGTGGAGAAAAAACTTTATCAAAATGGCCAGGAGAAGATGACGGCTTTGGTTGTTCCTCTTAAGCAAGAAATCTAAACAGCGATCTTCTTGGCCGCTGCGCCAAAATATTGCGCGGCATTTTCAAAAATCTGCAATCCATCCGCTTTATCAGACAGGGGCCTGCCATCACGGCGGGCCTTGTCTTTAAGTTTTGCGTAATCATCACGTTGCCATGTGAACATCCCCCGTTCCGGGTGGGGCATCAAGGCGAGTACACGGCCTGTCGGATCCGTCATACCCGCAATGTCATCCATCGCTCCGTTTGGATTAAAGGGGAATTCACCATCCGCCTTTTCACCATCCGGTTTCACAAACCGCAGGGCGATCTGCTTCATATCTTTCAGGGTTTTGAGCGTCTGGTCATCCATCATGAAGCGGCCTTCGCCATGAGCAACTGGGATATGCATCTTGGTTGTCCCAGCAAGCCAGGGGGATTTCGTATCTTGCACGGCGACATCGACCCAGCGGCATTGATAGCGCGCAGTCAGGTTGTGCGTTACCGCCACAAAGCGTTCGCCATATTTCTTATCAATAGCGGGGGCGAGGCCGAGATTGGCAACGATCTGACAGCCATTGCAGATCCCCAATGTGAGCGTGTCGCGTTCAACAAATTTTTGTAAGTGTTCCCACAATGTCAGGCGCATCTTCTGGGCAAAGGCGTTGCCGGACCCTGTATCATCGCCATACGAGAACCCGCCCGGGATGCAAAGTACTTGCGTGTCATTCAATTCCGCCGGGTTTTCAATCACGTCGTTGATGTGGCGAATTTGAGAATCGAATCCTGCCTGTTCGAAAGCCAAGGATGTTTCTTCTTCCGAATTGATGCCGTAACCAGTGAGGACGAGGGATTTTGCGACCATATTAGAAATCCTTCAGCGGTTTTTTATAGGCGTTGTCCATATCGCGGACGGCCACAACAACGTTGTTAATTTGCAGGGTCGAGTTTTCAACTACCGTCCCAATGTGCTGTGCCGCATCGCCCATGATTTTTTCAAATGCGGATTTATCATGGGGGGCAACGGTAACAACCACGCGGCCTGTGCTTTCGGAGAATAGGAAGCGGTCCAGCCGCAGATTGCTATCGATACGGATATTCATGCCCAGACCCGATGCGATGCATTTTTTGGCGAGCGTTACGCCAACGCCACCGAGGGTGACAGCCATGGAGGAAGCAATGAGATGTTGTTTGTTTGCCTCGGTCAATTTTTGGTAGAGCGCAAGGTTAATCGGGCCATCCGTTTCGGGAACATTGCTGCCGAGACGGCCCTTCATATCATAATATTCGGAAGCGCCAAGTTCGTCTTTTGTTGTACCGAGGAGATAAACGAGGTCACCCGCGGCTTTTGGATCGAGTGACACAGCTTGGTCGACATTTTCCATCACGCCAATGCCGGAGACCAGCAATGTAGGCGGAATGGAAATTTTCACAGGTTCGTTATCGGCATCATATCCTTTGAAGTCGTTGAACATTGAGTCCTTACCGGAAATGAACGGCGTTTTGTAGAGGACGGCGAGGTCATAGATCGCTTCGCAGGCGCGTTTCAATTGACCCAAACGTTCCGGTTCCTCCGAGGAACACCAGCAGAAATTATCGAGAATGGCGAGGTGATCAATCGGGCATCCGGCAGCAACTGCATTGCGTACGGCAATATCGAGTGAGGCAGCGGCCATGTGATAGGTGTCGATGTCGGAATAGCGAGGAGCAAGCCCTTGCGACAGGACAGCGCCTTTTGGATTATTGATCACGGGGCGGGATACTGTACCCTCTGCAAAAACGCGGCCTGGTCCTTGAAGTGGGCCAAGAACGGCAGAACCCTGAACATTATGATCGTATTGCGTTGCCACGAATTCTTTGGAACAGATATTCAGGCGCAAGAGCATGTGCAGGATTGTTTCGGCATAATCCGCTGGCTCCGGCAGATCATGTTCGGGTTCGCCGCCGCGTGTAAACGTTGTCTTGAGTGGTGTTTCCGGCAAACCGTCATGCAGGAATTCCATGTCGAGATCCATGACGACCTCGCCATGCCATGTGACATGGCATTTACCGCTGTCAGTAAACTTGCCGATGACCCAGCTTTCTGAGCCGCGTTTTTCCAGCAGCGTCTGTAAGCGTTCAATGTTTTCAGGTGGCACAGCGAGAGTCATGCGTTCCTGCGATTCCGAAATCCAGATTTCCCAAGGCTGCATGCCGGGATATTTGAGCGGTACTTTTTCCAGTTCAACATGGAAACCATTCGTGTCCTGCCCCATTTCACCAATGGAGGAGGACAGGCCGCCCGCGCCATTGTCGGTGATTGCGGAGTAAAGGCCGAGATCACGAATATCTTTGACCAACGCGTCCGAGAATTTTTTCTGAGTGATGGGATCGCCAATTTGTACGGCGGTGGCTGGTGAGCCTTCGTCGAGTGCCACGGAAGAGAAGGTGGCACCGTGGATACCATCGCGACCAACTTTGCCGCCAACCATAACAATTAGATCACCCACTTGCGCCTTTTTCACGTGGCCGGGTTTCCCGTTGATAACCCGGGGGATCATACCGATGGTTCCGGCAAACACGAGCGGCTTGCCCACATAACGGTCATCGAAATATAAAAATCCTTGCGGTGTCGGGATGCCGGAACAGTTGCCGCCATGGTTTACGCCATGGATAACACCCTTCATAATCGTTTCGGGTGAGAGCATCCGGTTCTGGCGATTTTTACCGCGGTAATATTCCGGATTGGTATTAGGGTCCGCAAGGCAGAAGCCGTAGCGATTGAGAACAGGTTTGGCGCCTTGGCCAAAACCAACGCAGTCGCGGTTTACGCCAACGATTCCAGTGATCGCGCCGCCGAAGGGATCGAGCGCAGAAGGAGAATTGTGGGTTTCCACTTTGTCGGTGATCAGCCATTCATCGTCGAAAATAATGCCGCCGGCGTTGTCTTTAAAAACGGATACGCAGAAATCTTTGGATCCCAGCGCGGTACGGATGTCTTGCGTTGCACGCTTGATATAATGCTTGTAAAGCCCGTCTTTAACATCATCGATAGGAGAGGCAAAGATAGTGTGTTTGCAATGTTCCGACCATGTCTGAGCCAGTGTTTCGATTTCAACATCTTTTGCCTTGCGGCCAATTTTTTGGAAATAGGCCTGCACAGCCTGCATGTAGAGGAGGGACATGCCAAGCGGACCACGACGCGTTCCATCTTCATTGGCGATGCCTTCTTTGCCGATGCGAGCCAGTTCTTCATCGGAAACATTGAGGTCAATATCATCAACGGTGATGCCTTTGTTATCGAGGCGGACCCTTGGCACGACCGTTTCCATGCCGTTCGATTTTTTGTAAGAGGATGAATCCTTGATGGCGGCACGTTGGATCAGCGGGTTATAGAGTCCGGCGGAGATTTCTTTGACGTCTTTTTCTTCCAGTGCGCCTTTGAGCAGGATCAGTTGCGATGAATAGACGGGTTGATTGTCGTTTAGGGTCAGTGCGGCGAGTTCGGAAACAGTGTGTCCAATATTGTCAGTGACGCCGGGTAGAAAGCCTATCTCAACCGCCCAGTCGAAGTCACCTTCATCGCCTTTTTGCATGATTTTTTGTGTCACAGGATTAACGAAGGATTTGGCAAGCGACTGGATCTTTGTGCCATCCGTAATGTCGTCTTCAATGGTGTAGACATCGACAATTTTGGCGGTGGCGGATTTGCCGGATTTGGCGAGGTGGGCCTCTAGCGTCTTGGCGCGGCCATCTTCGGAAATAGTGATAACTTCGATACGTTGTGACATGGATTGGTTTTAGCCGCCCACGCCGCGAGTTTCCACTAAAAAAGAGCCTATTTCCACGGTTCCATACTGGCGTAGAGCATGATGCCGGTGGCAATGGCGAGGTTGAGTGAATCGGCCCGGCCATTCATAGGCAATTTCACCGTTTGGTGGACGGCATTTTGGATATCCTGTGTAATTCCCGCCTGTTCATTGCCCATAACGAGGATCATCGGTTTTTTGTAATCGGCCTCTCGGAAATCCACCGTGTTTTCGTTCAGGGCTGTCGCGATCACCGAACCCGGCCATGTGACGGTTAAATCCAAAAATTCGGATTTCGTGCAGGGGATGATAGGAATAGAAAACATCGAGCCCATGGTGGCGCGGACGGATTCAACGGAGAAGGGATCGCAGCACTGGCCGATCAGGATGACGCCGGATGCCCCAACACCATCGATGGTGCGGATGATGGTGCCGAGATTACCGGGATCGCGGACTTCTTCAAGCGCCACCCAGCATTTGGAATTGGCGGCATCGATATCTTTTAATGCGCCGAATTTCTGTTTGAAAACCCCCATCACCATTTGTGGGTTTTCCTTGCGGGAGAGTTTCTCCAGCACGGCTTCGCCAACTTTCAGACACAGACCGCCGCGCGCAGAGGTTGCATCAATAGCCCGCTGCAATCCTTCATGCATTTCGGCATCTTCGGAATAAATCAATTGTTCTGGCACCACGCCGCATTCCAGCCCTTCAATAACCGAGCGAAGGCCTTCGGCCACGAACAACCCCGTTTCCTTACGATATTTGCGCAAAAACAAAGAGTTAATCGCTTTTATCTTAGGGTTTGATGGGGAGGTGATGTGTTCGATCCGGGCCATGTTAACGCGCTAACTCCGGACGAGGTTCATGCCGGCGGTAGGTTGGGCGGTCATTATTTTCCAGACCGGACTGGTATGGGAATTCAGGCCCATAATAAATTTTTTCGTAGTCGTCAGAGCTTAACTGAACAAGATTGTTTTCTGCCAGAAGGTTTATGGCTGTTCCCAGCATTGTGGCTTGGCGAAAGGCCGCAAGGCGATTTGACATTATACGCTCCATCTACAAAACATTGAGGTTGCCAGCGGACGTTGCTGCCCCTGATCGGCAAGAAGAAGCTCACCGTGGTCGAGATTTCCAGCACGGCCCGCAAGGGCATCCGTCATCATATGGTTAAGCGTGAGGGATGACAGACGCAAGGCGTAGGCCGTTAAAATCATAAAACGGGCGTCATCGGACAACAGTGCGGCGCAATTTTTAAGCATCGGGGCGACATCGGTTTCAAATCTCCAGACTTCGCCATCCGGCCCCCGGCCATAGCGGGGCGGGTCAAGCAGGATGCCGTCATATTTATTGCCCCGGCGGATTTCTCGGGCGACAAAGGCGGCAGCATCATCGCAGATCCATCGAATTTTGCTTTCCGTAAGGCCGGACGCTTCCTGATTTTCCTTGCACCAGCCAATCGCTTTTTTTGACGCGTCAACATGGGTCACTTCCGCACCATTGGCGGCGCAAATCAAAGAGGCCGCACCTGTATAGGCAAACAGATTCAAAATCTTGAGCGGCCTTCCTGCTTTTTTAATTTCAGACGCAATCCATTGCCAGTGAGGGCGTTGTTCTGGAAATAAGCCCATATGGCGATAGGACATCAAACGGCAAAGCATCATCACGCCCTCAACCTCCACCGGCCAAGTGTCGGGCAGCTTGCCCCGCTGTGACCAGCTTCCTTTATCTTCATCTTCCTTTTCCGAAGCATTGGTAAAGGTGGCGTCGGCCTTGGCCCACTGGCCTTCAGGTAAAGAAGGGGACCATAGTGCCTGGGGCTCCGGGCGGCTGACCGTTATCTTGCCAAACCGCTCCAGTTTACGGCCATGGCCGCTATCCAGCAGGACATAATTTTGCCAGCCATTCTCAATTAAGATATTCGGGGTAAAATCACTCATTCACATCATATAAACGCTTTGATTGGATTTGTAAAAAGGGTATATAAGGCCTGAATTACGTACCCCTCGGATTTATAAGTATTGTCCCATGCCAAAGCTCAAAATTAATGATCAGGAAATCGAAGTCGCCCCAGGAACAAGCATCCTGCAGGCGGCAGAACAGCTGGGGATCGAAGTCCCGCGTTTTTGCTACCATGATCGTCTTTCCGTTCCCGCAAATTGCCGTATGTGCCTTGTCGAACTGGAAGGGGCCCCAAAACCCGTGGCATCCTGCGCCATGGCCTGCGGCGACAATATGGTTGTGCGTACGGGGTCTGAAAAGAGCCAGAAGGCGCGCAAGGGCGTCATGGAAATGCTCCTCATCAATCACCCGCTTGATTGTCCGATTTGCGATCAGGGCGGGGAATGCGATTTGCAGGATCAGGCCGTTGCCTATGGTTATGACCGTTCGCGTTACGATGAAAACAAGCGTGCGGTCAAAGACAAATATTTAGGCCCACTCGTTGCGACCGCCATGAACCGCTGCATCAACTGCACACGCTGCATTCGTTTCGCCGAAGAAATTGCCGGTGTTGATGACCTTGGCCAATTCAACCGCGGTGAAGATTCCGAAGTAGGAACCTTTGTTGAAAAAGCCGTGGCCAGTGAATTGTCTGGCAACCTTGTCGATGTTTGCCCGGTTGGCGCGCTCGTTTCCAAACCTTACAAGTTCAAGGCCCGTCCGTGGGAATTGAAAAAGACGGAAACCATCGATGTGATGGATGCCGTCGGCGCCAATATCCGCGTGGATTCCCGTGGTGCCGAAGTGATGCGCGTTCTGCCGCGCCTTCATGAAGGTATCAATGAAGAATGGATCGATGATCGTACGCGTTTTTCTTATGACGGTTTGAAACGCGCGCGCCTTGACCAGCCTTATGTGCGTGTGAATGGCAAGCTACAGCCTGTAAGCTGGGATGATGCTTTCGCTGCCGCGTCCCGTGCTCTTAAGGGTGCTGCCAAAGATAAAATTGCCGCCTATGCCGGTGATCTCGCTGATGTTGAATCGATGCTGGCCCTGAAAGATTTGATGGGAACACTGGGTTCTTCCAATCTGGAGTGCCGGGTCGATGGTGCGATGTTCGATGTATCGCAACGTGCGGGCTATGTTTTCGGCAGTGGCATCGCCGGGGTTGAACAGGCCGATGCGATTCTACTCGTGGGCACTAACCCACGCAAGGAAGCCGCAATCATCAATGCGCGTATTCGCAAGACTTGGTTGGATAAACGTATCAACATTGGTGTTGTTGGTGAAAAAGCCGATCTGAACTATCCGCATACCCATTTGGGTGATGGTCCAGCCGATCTGGAACGTGCTGCAAAATCCTTCTTTGCCAATGCCCAGCGCCCTCTGATCATTGTTGGTGCCGGGGCCTTCAAACGTGAAGACGGGGCAGCTATTCAAGCCTTGGTTCGTAAAGTTGCCGAAGATGTTGGTGCCGTGAAAGATGGCTGGAATGGTTTCAGCGTCCTCCACACAGCAGCTTCCCGTGTTGGCGCTATTGAAATCGGTTTTACATCGACGAAAGAGTTCAGCGCTGGCGATATGGATGTTGTTTATCTTCTCGGCGTTGATAACGATGAAACAGTGTCACAGATTAAATCAAACGCCTTCGTGATTTATCAAGGTCACCATGGTGATGCAGGGGCACGTCGTGCCGACGTGATCTTCCCGGGATCTGCCTATACCGAAAAATCCGGTCTGTATGTGAACACCGAAGGGCGCGTTCAGATGGCGAAGAAAGCCGTGGATGCGCCGGGTGAAGCCAAGGAAGACTGGAAGATTTTGCGCGCGCTATCGGATCACACCGGCAAGGTCTTGCCGTATGATGATCTGTTTGCGTTGCGTCAGCGTCTGGTCGAAGAATATTCTTTCTTCCAGAATCTTGACACTCTGCCACGGATTGAATGGGCTGATTTTGGCGCCAAAGGTAATGTGGCATCCGATGTGTTTGTAAATCCGGTTACAGATTTCTACCTGACCAATGTTATCACCAAGGCATCGCAGACAATGCAGGAATGCTCGCGCGTTCTTGTTCACGGTGAACAAATTCTGGAGGCTGCAGAATGACCAAACGTTCTACGCTCGATCAGGTTCAGGAATTCCACGAAACATACGGATTGCCCGTCCGCGATGAAGTTGATTTATCCTGTGAACAGACCAAGGCGCTTCGTATCAATCTTCTGCAAGAAGAGTTGGACGAACTGAAAGAAGCCCTAGCGAACAACGATCCGCAGGAAACGCTCGATGCGCTAATCGATCTTCAATATGTGCTCGATGGCGCATTTCTGTCTTTCGGGTTGCAAGCTGTGAAGGATTTGGCGTTTGATGAGGTGCATCGTTCGAACATGTCCAAACTCGGCGCTGATGGCAAACCGATCCGCCGTCCCGAAGATGGTAAAGTCATGAAGGGGCCGAATTATTTCAAGCCTGACCTCGGTCAATTTATCAAGAAGAACAAGGACGCCGCGTAATGGGTACCGACCTCTGGACATCTTTTGGACTGCCTCTGCTTTTGATCCTCGGACATATCGGGGCGATTGTCGGCTCGATCTTGCTCGTGATGGCATACTATACGTATGCCGAACGTAAAGTTCTGGGCGCGATGCAACGCCGCCAAGGGCCGATGACGGTTGGTCCATTCGGTCTCTTGCAACCAATCGCCGATGGTTTGAAGCTACTGTCCAAGGAAACAATTATTCCATCGCAAGCGAGCAAGGCCGTGTTCCTAATCGCGCCGATGCTGACATTTGCGTTGGCTCTTGTCGCCTGGGCGGTTATTCCAATTGATGATGGTCTGGCTCTCGCCGATATCAATGTCGGGATCCTTTATCTCTTCGCCATTTCCTCGATGGGAGTTTACGGGATCATCATGGCGGGTTGGGCGTCTAACTCTAAATATGCCTTCCTTGGCGGCATGCGCTCGGCCTCGCAGATGGTGTCCTATGAAGTGTCTATGGGCCTTGTCATCGTCACGGTCCTGCTTTGCACCGGCTCGTTGAACCTCACTGAAATCATCACCGCTGATCGACCATGGTGGATGCAGGTGATGTTGTTCCCGATGTTGATCGTCTTCCTTGTATCGATTCTGGCGGAATGCAACCGTGCGCCGTTCGATTTACCGGAAGGGGAATCGGAGATTACCGGCGGTTTCATGGTGGAATATTCTGCCATGACCTTCGCTTTGTTCTTCCTTGGCGAATACACCAACATGATTTTGATGTCGGCGATGACGGTTGTCCTCTTCCTCGGGGGCTGGTTACCACCTTTCGGGATTGCGGCGTTGGCGTTTGTTCCAGGATTCATCTGGTTCATCTTGAAAACATTCCTGATTATGTTCTTCTTCCTGTGGGCGCGGGCGACATTTCCGCGTTACCGCTATGACCAATTGATGCGTCTAGGCTGGAAAATTTTCCTTCCCTTTACCTTGATCTGGGT
>CAZUYV010000012.1:0-15093 GCA_964624435.1 uncultured Micavibrio sp.
CCCATACAATCGGGGCTTCCTAGACACCATATAGGTTTTGACCCCCGAAAGGCAAGAAATGAAGATCACGCCCCTTCACGCCGCCCATGTCGCCCGTTCTGCCAAGATGGCCGAATTTGCCGGTTACAACATGCCGATTCAGTATCCGGATGGGGTATTGGCCGAACATAACTGGACACGCGAAAATGTCGGGTTATTTGACGTATCACATATGGGGCAGATCATTATCGAAGGGGCTGGCGCAGCCGAATTCTGGGAAACGCTTACCCCCTCCGCCATCAGCAAGCTCTCCGATGGTGTCGCCAAATACACCGTCCTGACGAATGAGGAAGGCGGCATTATCGATGACCTGATCGTCACCCGTTTAGGCCCCGATAAATTCTTCGCGGTCATCAATGCCGGGTGCAAAGATAAGGATATTGGATGGCTGCAACAGAACCTTCCTGAGGGCGTCTCTCTCACCCATTTAGAAGATCGGGCGCTGATCGCCCTGCAAGGACCAAAAGCCGAGGCCGTGCTGCGCGAAACGCTCAAGATTGATGCAGCAAATTTAGGCTATATGCGCATCAAAATTGAAGGAGAGCTATATATTTCAAGACTCGGCTACACAGGCGAGGATGGCTTTGAGATTAGCGTTCCTTCGTACAATGCTGCAGCAATATGGGACAAATTCCTGCAACATAAGGACGCAAAACCGGTTGGATTGGCAGCCCGGGACTCCCTCCGGCTGGAGATGGGCTACCCACTTTACGGCCACGACATTAATGCCGAAACCAGCCCAATAGAGGCCGACCTTGGTTGGATTATGGGTAAGGACCGTACCGGTTATATCGGCGAAAAAACGGTGAAGGCCCACCTGACCGATGGACCGCCCCGGCGCCGGGTCGGGATTAAATTAACCGACAAAGGCATTGCCCGCGAGGGGGCCGAAATATTAACCCTGACTGGCGAGAAAATTGGGGACTTAACCTCCGGAGGGTTCTCCCCCACCTTGAGCGAAGCCATCGGGCAAGGGTATGTTAGGACATCTTACAGCAAACCGGGAACGGAAGTTCTGGTCCGCGTCCGCGGCCGGGATATCAAGGGGGTCATTGCCGACCTGCCGTTCGTGAAGCCAAGAACCAAAACCGCGCCAAAAAAGGCCGCCTGAAAGGACCAGATTATGAGCGACGTCAAATACACAAACGACCATGAATGGATCAAAATTGAAGGCGATACGGCCTGGGTTGGAATCACAACCTATGCGCGCCATGCGCTGGGCGACCTGGTCTATCTGGAGCTCCCCGAAAATGGTCGCACCATCGCCAAGGGCGATAATTTTGCGGTCGTTGAATCCGTCAAGGCGGCGAGCGAAATTTACACCCCGGTGAGTGGTGAAATCATCGAAGTGAATGATGCCCTGTCGGACAATCTGGACGACCTGAAGGAAGACATCGCCAAAGGCTGGATCATCAAGGTGAAGATGAGCGCCCCTGCCGAAGCTTCCGCCCTGATGGACAAAGGCGCTTACGACAAATATACAGAAAGCCTCGATTAATGCGTTACCTCCCTCTGACCAAGCAAAACCGGATCGATATGTTGCAGGCGATCGGCGCAGCATCTGTCGATGATCTGTTCCGGGATGTGCCAAAAAGTGCGTTCCACAAGGGACTCGCGGACCTGCCCATGCATATGGGGGAACTCGAGATTGAACGTAAACTGGGCGGCTATGCCAACGAGAACCACAACGCAGCAAAGGGGCCCTTCTTCCTTGGCGCCGGATGTTATTACCATCACATCCCAGCGACCGTGGATTACATTATCCAGCGCAGCGAATTTCTAACCGCCTATACTCCATACCAGCCGGAAATCGCCCAAGGAACGCTTCAGGCCTTATATGAATTCCAGAGCTTTATTGCCCTGATGACCGGGCAGGAAGTCGCCAATGCCTCGATGTATGACGGCGCGACATCCATGGCCGAGGCGGCATTGATGGCCATGCGCGTGACCAAGCGCAGCAAAGTGGTGATCGCAGGGGCGGTTCATCCGCACTATGTCGAAGTCCTGAAATCCTATACCGCGAATGTGGTAGAAACGGAAAATGATGCATTGGATGCCACCGAGGCGGCCTGCGTCATCGTGCAGTCACCTGACTATTTTGGCAGTCCTCAGGACTATGCCAAGTGGCGCACATTATGCGACCAGACCGGTGCCCTGATGATCGTGGTCATCAATGAGATCGTCTCGCTCGGCTTGCTTCCTGCCCCCGATATGGCGGACATTGTGTGCGGCGAGGCGCAATCAATCGGCCTGCCCATGTCCTATGGCGGGCCGCATCTTGGTTTCTTCGCCTGCAAGGAACAATATCTGCGCCAGATGCCAGGTCGCCTGTGCGGTGAAACCATCGATGCCGATGGCAAGCGCGGCTATGTTCTGACCCTGTCCACCCGTGAACAACATATCCGACGGGAAAAGGCGACCTCCAATATCTGCACCAATCAGGGACTCTGCGCCCTCGCCTTCACCGTCCATATGGCCCTACTGGGCGAAAACGGATTGCGTGATCTCGCCCGCCTCAATCATGAAAAAGCGTGTCAGCTGGCCGATGCCCTTGGCACTATACCGGGAGTAAAAATCGCCAATAAAAGCTTCTTCAATGAGTTTTTGCTGCACCTTCCCAAGGGTCAAAATGCGGCACAGTTGGTTGAAACCCTCGCAGCAAATGGCATCATTGCCGGATACCCGGAAGGTGAAAACGGGTTGATTGTTGCGGCAACCGAAATGACCAGCGATGACGATATCGCAAAATTCACCGCAGCATTGAAGGGAGTCTTAGCATGACCAAACCCGCCCTCAATGACAACGCCCCGAAAGATAACGACCTGA
Source organism: uncultured Micavibrio sp. (assembly GCA_964624435.1). GTDB lineage: Bacteria > Pseudomonadota > Alphaproteobacteria > Micavibrionales > Micavibrionaceae > Micavibrio_A. The sequence goes on from CAZUYV010000012.1 coordinate 2,866, forward strand.
TGACCAATGACAACCGTGGCCTCCATTACGATGAAAACCTGCTCTGGGAAAAAGGGCTGGGGGATCATTCCGGGGTCGATTTGCCCGCGCCAAAAAATACCCCCCTCCGGACCGGTCAACCGGCACGTGGAAAAATCGGTCTGCCGCAGGTGAGCGAGCCATCCGTCGTTCGGCATTTCGTCCGCCTCTCGACCAAAAACTATTCGATCGATTCCGGCTTCTTCCCGCTCGGGTCTTGCACCATGAAACACAACCCGCGCCTCAATGAGAAGATAGCCCGCCTTCCCGGCTTCGCCCACATCCATCCCCTTCAACCGGGATCGACGGTTCAGGGCGCGCTCAAACTGATGCATGAACTTCAGGGATGGCTGGCCGAACTGACGGGCCTTCCGGGGGTCTGTTTGACACCAGCTGCCGGGGCCCATGGTGAACTTGCCGGGCTGATGACAATTCGCCGCGCCCATGAACTAAATGGGCAATCGCACCGTACCGTGCTTCTCGTGCCAGACTCGGCGCATGGCACAAACCCGGCCACCGCGGCCATGTGCGGATATCAGATCCGGGTCATTTCGACCCGTGACACGGGACGGGTCACTGTCGCCGCTTTCAAGAAAGCGCTGGGGGATGGCAAGGATGTCGCCGGGATGATGGTGACCAACCCGAATACCTGCGGATTATTCGAAGGTGAGATTATAGAAATATCAAAACTGCTTCATGACGCAGGCGGCTATTTCTACTGTGACGGCGCAAACTTCAACGCACTGGTCGGAAAGATCCGGCCCGCTGACGCAGGCGTTGACGTGATGCACATCAATTTGCACAAGACTTTTTCCACACCGCATGGCGGCGGCGGTCCTGGCTCTGGCCCCATCTGCGTCACTGAGGCCCTGCGCAACTACGTTCCATATCCTGTCGTTTTGAATGAAAACAACTCGTATCGTTTAGAAGAAAAATCGGACCGTTCTGAGGCTTGCGGCCGGATCAAAGGCTTCCAAGGGCAGTTTGGCATGCATGTCCGCGCCCTCACCTATATGATGTCGCATGGGGCCGATGGGTTGCGTCAGGTATCGGAAGATGCGGTTCTGAACGCCAATTACATCCTGTCGCAACTCAAGGATTTGTACCACGTCCCGTTCGAAGGGCCGTGCATGCATGAGTGTCTTTTGACCGACAAGACCCAAAAGGAAGCGGGCGTGACCACCCTTGATATTGCCAAGGCGCTGGTTGAACATGGTATGCACCCAATGACAGTCTACTTCCCGCTGGTGGTTCAGGGGGCCATGCTGATCGAACCGACCGAGACGGAGACGAAAGATTCACTCGATCGCTTCATCCGGGTCATGCGCCAGATCGCCACCGACGTCAAAAACGGGGATGTGGATAAGTTTCATAGTTATCCACAGTCGGCTCCCGTGCGCCGACTCGATGAGGTCAAAGCCGCACGTGAACCAAAATTGCGGTGGAAGAATTAGGATAGACATAATGGGGGATGGGGTGCAGTCGATTCAAAAACGGGGTGTTGGGATAGTCCGGCAGAGCGATGAAGCCCTGAACCGGTTCACATATCTCGCCCTCGTTTTATGTCTTCTTGGAATAATCCCCCTGACTCTAACCGGTTGTGAAAGCGGGTCACAAAAACGCCTGCCGGTTACTCCCCAGCCGATGTCCTGCGCCGGAAACATTCCCGCCCAGATCACGCTTTACACCCCCGAGGAAGCCAAGCTGATTTTTGAGGGAAAATCGTATAATTTGAAACGGGCCCCTTCCGCCTCCGGCATCAAATATTCCAATAGCGATGTCACATACTGGAACAAGGGGATCGATGCCCTGATCATCCGGGCAGACGGCACAACGACCAATTGCACTTATATTCCCAAGGCCGGACTGTAATCCTAGCCCTTGCTCGTGTGGACAATCCTATCCGGCTCTGGATTTAGCTCTCTTCCCATCGGATAATCATGAACAGGTAATCTGATTCGGGTTCCGTTAAGCCCACCTTTTGTCCCCTGCTTCGAGTTCCTATGGTCCGCTCAAAAATTCTGGCTTTGGCCATTCTGGCCGTTACCTCCCCAATCCTTGCTGGCTGTTCCACGACAGGCGGCAATGAGAGCGCCTCACTGGATATGTTCCCCGAAGAACGCCAGCCAGTCGATCCATCGGATACACTTCTGGTCGCCGCGATCCAGCAATATCTGGTCAACATCAACGGCCCCAAGAATTCCCAATATGAATATGTCCGCAAAGATTTGAACAATGACGGCCTGCGTGAAGGTATTGTGATGTTCAACCTTCCCCATTCCTATTGGTGTGGATGGAGCGGCTGCACGATGACCATTTTCGAGGCAGGCGATAATGATTACGCCCTCGTCTCCGAAACCAAACGTATTCGCGGTCCCGTTGTGATTGGCGGCAGCACGACCAATGGCTGGGAAGATATCAATGTCCGGTTAAGCGGCACAGACTCGGCCGACCGGAATATCGCCTTGCGGTATGATGGTAATAAATATCCTGAAAACCCGATAGATCAGCAGGATCTGCCCTATGACATCGCGCTTGTGAGCGGCATCAGAATATTCCCTTAATCCTTATTCAGGATCATTGCCGAGTAAGTGGCGGATCATGCGCGTAACGGCGGGATCGCGTTTTGCCTGCGTGTTCTGCGCGCTGTCGAGATAGATTTCCTTGAATTCCGTGCGGGTGTCTTTGAAGGCCTTCGTCATTTCCTGCTTCAGGGCGCTTCCCTCACTTAGACGTTGGAGCAGCATGGCTTCATGCTCATCCAAATGTCCATCCGACCATGCAATAGCGCGGGCAAGGTGGAAGAAATCCTGTTTGTCGGTGGGGTTCGTTATATGACGAAACACATCATCGATCACCGCAGGATCTGTCAGGTCGGCCTTCAGCCTCTCCCGCTGTTCTTCCGTCATGGGCAGGTCGCGCGTGTTTTCAAGAATGAAATTCACCTCATGCGGTTTCACGACGAAATCCGCATGCATCATCGCGACAACACCGCGCCACATATTAAAGCGGCTATTGGGCAGGCCTGTATTCATTTTTCCCCTCAGACATCACGCACCCAGTATAAATCCCAATCCCTTAAAAAATCGAGCTTGCTTTGACAGGGTCACCTGATATAGAACAAATAGTGAACAAATAATCAGGTATTCCCATGGATTCCCCCCAGACCTCAGGCTTTCGCTGGCTTTTTCTCGACCTCAACAGCTATTTCGCCAGCGTGGAACAGCAGGAAAACCCGGCCCTGCGCGGCAAGCCGGTGGCCGTTGTTCCCATGATGACGGACGCCACCTGTGCCATCGCCGCCTCTTACGAAGCCAAGGCCTACGGCGTCAAAACCGGCACCAAGATTTACGATGCCAAGCGGATGTGCCCGGGACTGCAACTCGTGCTGGCGAGGCACGATATATATGTCGAGTATCACAAACGGATTTTAGAGGCAGTTGATAAACACGTGCCCGTTCATAAAATCTGGTCGATCGATGAATTCGATTGCGAGCTTCTGGGACAGCAAAAGGAGCCGCAGAATGTGATCGCCCTCGCCCAGGCCATCAAACGACAAATCTGGCGTGATGTTGGTGTGGCCATCAATTGTTCGATTGGTGTTGCCCCCAATTCCTTCCTCGCGAAAGTGGCAACCGATATGATGAAACCCGACGGCCTCGTCATGCTTGGCCCCGACAACCTCGAAGAAAAATTATTTCCGCTGCAACTGACTGACCTCCCCGGCATCAACGTCAACATGGAAGAACGTTTGTATAAGGCCCACATCCGCACGGTAAAGGATTTGTGGAACACGTCCCCCAAACAGGCCCGCGCTATATGGGGCAGCGTTCAAGGAGAACGCTTCTGGTATTGGCTGCATGGATATAACCCACCCGTACCAACAACGAATACCTGCATGGTGGGGCATAGTCGCGTGCTAGACCCGGAACTGCGAATACCGGAAAAAACGCGATTGATTGCGCGCAGGTTATTGTTCAAGGCAACGAACAGGCTGCGCCGGAAAAATTTTCATGCCACCACATTATATTTTAGCGTGCGGATGATTGATGGAAGGCGCTGGGATGCTGCCCTGAAATTTCCGGCAATATGCGACCACATTACATTTTTGCAAAAGCTCGATGAACTTTGGACACGTATGGCGCATGAATGCTTTGACTGTACACCGGAACATCTTCCACGCCGCGTAACGTTCAGAAAAACAGCTGTGATTTTACAGGGCTTGCAGGAATCCGGAAAAATTACCGATGATTTGTTCGATACATCGCTGCAGGAAAACCGCATCATCCACGACAAGCGCGAGCGCATCTCGAAAGCGATGGAAAAACTGCAGGACAAATACAAACGCGAAATGGTGTTGATGGGCATTACGCCAAAAACCCTTGCCGGTCATGTCGGCACCAAGATCGCCTTTTCCCGCGTGCCCACCCAAGAAGAGTTCTGGGATTAAAGGGAACCAGCCCCGCTTGCGAATCATTGGATAGGTAGACAACGGGGGAGAAAGCGCGTCAACCGGACGCGGCGGCAACAGGGAACGATACGGTTTTTCCGGTTTCCCGCATCGGCCAACGAAATGGCAGCCGAGCCCTTATACCGCCCGCCTTCCTCCCGTTGTTTTTCCTGACCCATATTCCGAAACGGGTCAGTTGACTCCGCCCTTATTTCCGACACAGACTGTCTCGCTATCAAAGCGATACTGTGTGTTCTCACAACCCTATGAAAACAGGGCTTTTTCCTTACTGGATTTTTCAAAAAGAACCTGACATAAACCCTGTATGACATTGAAACCCATTCATATTATCGGCGCTGGCCTTGCAGGGTCCGAAGCCGCGTGGCAGGCAGCCTCTCTCGGTGTGCCTGTTATCCTCCATGAGATGCGCCCCGTGCGTATGACAGACGCCCACAAGACACAAGGGTGCGCTGAACTCGTTTGCTCCAACTCCTTCAGGTCAGATGATGTGCACTACAATGCTGTCGGCCTTCTGCATGAAGAGATGAGGCGTAGCGGATCACTGATCCTATCCGAAGGTGACAAGGCCGCCGTGCCTGCAGGTGGCGCGCTTGCAGTGGACCGTGATGTGTTTTCTGATGGAGTCACAGAGAAACTCACGAGTCACCCCTTGATTACGATCCGGCGCGATCACATTGAATTCCCCGAAGATGATTGGGACAGTGTCATCATCGCAACAGGTCCATTGACATCGATTGAACTCGCAAAGCGTATTCAGGAGATAGGTGGTGAAGAACAACTCGCCTTCTTCGATGCCATCGCCCCTATCGTCTACAAGGAGTCGATTAATTTCGATACTGCATGGATGCAGTCACGTTACGATAAAAGTGGACCGGCAGGAACCGGATCTGACTATATCAACTGCCCAATGAACAAAGAACAGTATGATACTTTTATTGCTGAACTTTTGGCGGCAGAGAAAACAGAATTTAAAGAATGGGAAGCATCAACGCCTTACTTCGAGGGGTGCATGCCTGTTGAAGTCATGGCCAGCCGTGGGCACGATACACTGCGTTTCGGGCCTATGAAGCCAGTTGGGCTCACTGACCCGCGCACCAATGCGCGTTGCCACGCTGTTGTACAGCTTCGCCAGGACAACGCGCTCGGCACTTTGTACAACATGGTGGGCTTCCAGACCAAGATGAAGTATGCGGAGCAGACCAGAGTGTTTCGATTTATCCCGGGCCTAGAAAATGCCGAGTTCGCCCGTCTGGGGGGACTACACCGGAACACCTTTATCAACTCACCGCGCCTCCTTGATGGATCACTGAAAATGAAGAAGATGCCCCGCATTCGTTTTGCCGGTCAGATCACGGGCTGTGAGGGTTATGTCGAGTCTGCGGCTGTCGGATTGATGGCCGGACGCTTCGCCGCGATGGAGAGGCTTGGCAAGTCCGTAGACGCCCCCGCCCCGACCACCGCGATGGGGGCGATTCTGTCCCACATCACAGGCGGCGGTAACGCCGATACCTTCCAGCCGATGAATGTGAACTTCGGATTGTTCCCGCCGATTGCAAACCCGGTCGGTGTGCGCGGAAAAGAACTGGGCCGTGAGCGTAAAAAAGCGATGGCCCTACGCGCCCTCGATGATCTCAACGGATGGCTTGCACAATTTGAAGATGCGAAAGCAGCATGAGTGAGCGTAAGGGCGAACTTGTCGTTATTTTACATGGTATCGGCATGTCCGCCCTGCGGATGATATTCCTTGAACATGCGATTAAACGCGCAGGCTATGACACACTGAATATCAACTATCCTTCGCGCAGCAAAAGCATAGAAGATTGCGCCGATTTCGCGCAGGAGAAAATCACCAATTTTGTGAAGCCCGAGCACAGCAAGATTCACTTCGCCGCGCATTCAATGGGCACGCTTGTCACGCTCGAACTGCTCACCCGCAAAGCATTCGATAAAGCATCACGTGCTGTGCTGATTGCCCCGCCCTATAAGGGAAGTGAAATGGCCGATTTTCTTGATGGAACCATCGGTCCTGTTTACCGCTGGTGGTTTGGTCCGGCGGGTGAACAGTTAAAGACATCCTACCGGGCGAATCGGCCCTATGAACTTCCCGATACTGTAGAACTCGGGGTCATTGCCGGCACGGTGGGATGGCACTATCCGCACGCGCTCTACGCCATGCGTCACAGCAAGGTTCACGACGGATTGGTATCGATGGGAAGCACGCAAATTCCCACCATGAAAGATTCTATTACGATACGTACGAGTCATTCACTTTTGATTGAGTCATCTCGGTCCCAGATGGTTCATTTTCTGGATCATGGACGGTTCAATTCTGAGCTGAGATAAGATTGATGGTTGGCAGTATGAAAGAATCAGATCAGACTTAAGCCATCAGGAGTCGCAGGGCCAAAAAGGGTGGTTCAGCCTGACATTCAGCCCTAAAAACATCGAATTCATATTTTCTCAATTGTTTCAAATAGATTTGCGAAAACTTTAAAAGCTTGCGCAGGGTCACGTTTTTAGGCTTTCGATACGAATCGGTGAGCGGTTGGATTAACTGTAGAATCTGAATAATTTCGCTCTTATGATTGAAATCAAACAATTTTTGCGGTGTTAAATTTAATGAGATCAAAGCATCCTGTGGTAACAGGCAGCGCCGATGCGATAACATATACGGGACGCTCCGGATAAGCCTTAAAACCGCATATTCCACGGATATTCGCCGAATTTCGTCCTGATCAGCGGATTCACCGCAAATTTTCATCGTGAGCGACGTCAGAGGTGTTGTCGTAAAGTCAGCATAATGGTGTAGCCCTTCCAAATTTGCCGGGGCCACGTCTTCCAGATCAAATTCATGGGCATAGATCAGCGTGTTAAAATCGTCCTGTGATAGATCGTAGGCTTTAACAGCCTTCGCTAATGTGGATAAGACAGGGTTTTTTCCACCGTCCCCACCAGTGTAAATTTTGCCGATTTCATCCCGCCACCATTGCAGACGGATAAGGCCAAGCGTTGTATCGGAGACCACATCCCGTGTTTTGGAAATTTCATAGTTGAACAGATAGAGCGCCCATAAATCATCCCGCCGATCCGCCGGGGCGAACAGGGACAAAAGATAACGGTCAGGATCGGCCGCCCGCAATTCGGCGGCCAGATATGAAAGCGGCATAAAAACCCCAATCCATCTTGAGAAATTGAACAAAAGCTATAGGTTAGGCATTAGCATTATACAATCACGAAGAAAAGCAGGAGATGATTATGGCTTTTACCCTCCCCGAACTGCCCTACGCCTATGACGCGCTGGCACCTTATATGTCCAAAGAGACACTGGAATTCCACCATGACAAACACCATCAGGCCTATGTCACTAAAGCCAATGAGCTGATTGCCGGAACCGGCCTAGAGAATCTCAGCCTCGAAGAAGCCATGGTCGCCGCTTACAAAGACAAATCCAAGGCGGGCCTGTTCAATCAACTCGGCCAGCATTTCAACCATATCCATTTCTGGAACTGGATGAAAAAAGATGGCGGCGGAACAAAAATCCCCGGCAAGCTGGAGGCACAGATCAAATCCGACCTTGAAGGCTATGAAGGCTTCAAAAAGAAATTTATCGACGCCGGGACGACGCAGTTCGGATCAGGCTGGGCCTGGCTTGCGCTTGACAACACGTCGGGCAAACTGGAGATCGTGAAAACACCGAATGGTGAAAACCCGGTTATCCTCGGCAAGACTGCCCTGCTCGGCGTCGATGTGTGGGAACATTCCTATTATATCGATTATCGCAATGCCCGCCCGAAATATCTCGAGGCATTCGTTGATAGCCTGATCAACTGGGATTATGTCGGCCAGCTCTACGAAAAAGGCCCGATGAAGATCGCGGCATAAGGAATAAAAAAAGACCGGCCATCCAGCCGGTCTTTTTAATTTGTCTTCGAATTAAAGATCGAAATTGTTTTGTGGTGATTTGGCGCCATCAACAACCGGACACAAATCTGCCGGAGCATCCTGCATCAATTCGTTAACACGGTCCAAAAGACCATCCATGTAAGCAGACATCGCCTTTTGGGCAGCAGGCAGCATGTCATTCACATCTGCATCTGTAGGGTTTCCTGCACGCAGTTCATCAAATTGGGCACGAACGGCAAAGGTAGAATTTTCGTAGTAGTTTTCCCAGTCGATCTCGCCAGACTTGGCATCACGGGCAAGTTTTTTGAATGTATTGTCTACGCCCTTTTTGTAAGCAGAGCGCTTGCCATCCAGAACTTCAGCCAATTGTTCCAACTCACCAACACCAAGATTGGTCAAAACAGGACTCCAGTCTGCCGCTTCGTAATAAACGAGCGTATCGGCCAGCAGATCGGTATCGACGATATCCGGGCATGTTTCAGGGATACGGGCAGCCTGTGACGGGGAAACGAAAGCAGCCGTCAGGGCCACCACGGCCGGGGCCAAAAACTTCAAAGACATAAAATATTCCTTCCTGTGTAAAAGTGGGGTTGTTTTACGCAGGCCCATAAATTATGTCAACGAAATCAAAGTAATTCTTTGTATTAATGGCCTTTTTTGCTCTTCTTCGCCCAGAGATTGAGGCATTCAACACCCAGAGAAAACGCAACCGCGAAGTACAGATAGCCACGCGGGATGTGATATTCAAAACCATCTGCGATCAAAGCCATACCAACCAGCAAGAGGAAGCTGAGCGCCAGCATCTTCACGGTCGGGTGGGCATTCACGAAATCGCTGACCGGCTTGGCAGCGAACAGCATGACCCCCATAGCAATGACAACAGCGGCAATCATAACCGCCAGTTCATCCACCATACCGATCGCCGTAATGACGGAATCGAGTGAGAAGACGATATCGAGCATCATGATCTGCACCAGTACGGCACCGAATGTCACTTTCTTCAAAGTGGATTTGTCTTCTTCGTCAGGTTCAACGGAATGGTGAATTTCCATTGTGCCTTTAACGAGCAGGAACAGGCCCCCACCGATCAGGATGACATCGCGCCAGGATATTTCCTGATTGAAGATAGTAAAGAGCGGAGTCGTCAGCCCCGCCAGCCAGGCAATCATCGACAACAGGATCAAACGCATAACAAGCGCGAGCATAAGACCGATAGTGCGAGCCTTGGCCTGTTGTTCAATCGGAAGGCGTGAAGAAACGATCGAGATAAAAATGATGTTGTCGATGCCGAGCACAATTTCGAGGACAGTCAGTGTAAGAAGACTGGCCCAGATTTCGGGACTGGAAAGTAGTTCGAGCATAGTTCTTTATCCTTTATTGACAGTGGAAACAGGCAGTAAAGCCGCGGCGACACGCCGCCCTTCACTCATTAAAACATTATAGGTACGGCAGGCAGCACCGCTATCCATCGCTTCAACCACCAGCCCTTTTTCTTTGAGGGATGTTTTCAGTTTTGGCGGGAAAAATTCGTGACGGGCGCCGGTGCCGAGCAGAACGACATCAATCTCATCTGCCTGTGCGGTCAGGGAATCAAAATCGGATTCATTTAAAGTTGAAAAATCTTGCGCTTCTTTCCAGTCCCATGTCTTTTCGGGAAGGACAATCACCGCACCTTCATGGAGCACGCCGTTCACCTTAAACCCGGTTTCGCCATAGGATTGGATAATCTGGCGACCAACGGGAATGAGCGGCGTGACGTCCATCGTTTACTGCACCACACCAAGATGACGCAGAGTATCGATGTTCAAACCACCTTGCGGCAATTTGTTATCGCCCTGATATTTGCTAAGCGCGTTCAAAAATGCCGCATCGATCTTGCCTGTTTCCGGGCCGGTGTAAGCGCCCTTCAGTTTCAGCGCAGCCTGCGCCGATTTGATCACGGCAGGATCGTTCAATGGTGAAGCAGCCGATTCAGGAGCCGGAGCCGTTGGCGCGGCGGATTCTACGTTCGCCCCAACAACCGCCGATGGGGAGTAAGGTGCATTCGGATCAGCCTTATAGGTAGAGCCGGCCGGTGCTGGCTTATACGTATATTGACCTTGTGCTGGTGCGCTTGGTGCTGGTTGAACAACAGCAGGTTCAGACGCTCCGACAGGGGCGGAAGTCGCAGGCGCCGTTGTTGGCGCAACTGGTTGTTGTCCCGCTGCATAGTCAGACGCTGGGTAAACCGACGATGAGGTCGGGGCTGGTACCGCCTGATTCACTGTTTGCGCATTCAAAGCCGAAACAGCCGATGCTGGCGCATCTTGAGGAACGATCGGCGTTCCTGCTGGAGGTGTTGATGCTGGTGGTGTCACATTATTGGTGGCGGCCACGGGTTCCGGCGCCACGATATCGGCGGGAACGGTTTGAGTTTCCGGCGCGGTGCTGGTTGGCGTGCCATCATTGATAGGTGTCGTGGTTGTCGATGGAACAGGCGCTCTGGATTCCGCGACCTTCTGGGCGGCGGCGTCAACTGCCGGATCCGCCGATGGCAATGGCTGATCTTCCGGCATAGCAAGCGGTTGACCCTGCTCTACCGGTGCCGCTGGAATTGCTTCTGCTGTTTCGACCGTGCTTGTGATCTCCCCTTCCGCAGATGGCGGTATTGGCGCAGTCGCTCCGGGCAAACCATTGTTGCGAACGATGATATCATCCTTGGTACCGAGCGCGCCCGGACCTTTGCTGCTACTGCAGGCGTTCAGAGCGAGGACAGCAACCCCGAGGAGCAAAGAGGATTTGGCAAAATTTGTCATGGCGGTGTTTCCTTCTCAAAACATCAATTCCGGCCCCTAGGGTAAAAGCCTTTTGGGGCAAAGACAATGGATAAGCGACGGATCTAGGCCGGTTTTTCCTCGTTTTTAGGACGCAGGCCCAGATAAAGCAGGATCGCCGCGGCCACATAAATCGAAGAATAAGTCCCGACAAGGAAGCCGAACAGCAGCGCATCGACAAAGCCCTGAATAACCTCCCCGCCGAATATCCAAAGGGATAGCAGAGCAAGGATCGTCAGCATGCTGGTCATGATCGTTCGGGACAAGGTCTCGTTGATCGCGATATTACAAATCTCGGCCAGCGGCTTCTTGCGGTACTTGCGCAGAATTTCGCGGATACGGTCAAAGATAACGACAGTATCGTTGATTGAAAACCCGGCGACCATCAAAACAGCGGCAAGCGTCGAAAGATCGAATGTCCGTTCAGTCAGGGCCATAAAGCCCAGAACCGCCATCACGTCATGAAGAAGCGAGATAACGGCAGCAAGGCCGAATTGCCACTCAAAGCGGAACCAGACATAGGCCATGATACCGAGCAGGGAAAAGACAACGGCATAAAGCCCTTTGAGTTTTAGTTCCTCGCCAACCTGCGGCCCCACGAATTCAACACGGCGGTAATCAACTTCACCGAATTCTTGGGACAAAACACCTTTGACCTGATTGATCGCGGCGGTCTGCGCCTCGGGATTGTCTCCCTGACTTGGCAGGCGGATCAGCAGATGTTGTGGGTCGCCAAATTCCTGAATCGAGATTTCTTCGAGTTCAAGATTATTCAGATTCTCACGCAAAACGGAAAGGTCAGGTGTTTGCTTGACTTCGATTTCAATCAGCGTGCCGCCGGTAAAATCGATACCGTAATTCAGGCCCTTGGTCGCCAGCAGGAAAATGGAACCAAAAATCATGATGGCGGTTACCGTGAATCCAATCCAACGACTACCGATGAAATCGATATTGGTATGATCAGGAACTATTCTAAAACCGGTCCACATACTTCATGTATCCTTATTAAATAGGCAGTCCGGT
>CAZUYV010000013.1:0-2982 GCA_964624435.1 uncultured Micavibrio sp.
CCGTTCCATCCTATAAATCGGCTTGGCTGGTCCCCGTAGCTCAGCAGGATAGAGCGCAGGATTCCTAATCCTGAGGCCATGGGTTCGAATCCCGTCGGGGACGCCATCCTTCATAGAAACTGGAAAAGAAAAAAGCTCTCTGGTTGGGAAGAGAGCTTTTAGAATTGGATCAAGGTTACTGTGTGTGGGGATGTAACCTTGCCTATGCCTAAGTGTTTTTTGTTTTTGTACCGATCGGCACCTAGTGACGGATATATCCCATAAACAATAAGCATCGTCAATCATAACTTTGTTAAAATATGTGATAAACTTATGTTTTTATTAATTTGCAGCCGAAAAATTAGAAAAATAGGCCAATATTTCAGTCCGCAGGTGCAATTGTAATGCGTGCTTGGTCAAGAATGGCTCGGCACCCCTTCTCCACCATATCGTAGACCCGGTCAAAGCCACCTTGCCCGCCATAATACGGATCGGGAATATCGCCTTCGGGCTCGCCGGTAAACGACAGGAACCGGACAACGCTGCCGCGGGCATTCCTTATGGCCAAACGATCAAGGATGACATGATGCCCCTCATCCATGGCAATCAGCCAGTCAAAATCGTGAAAATCCTGCGGGGAGACCTGCCGCGCCCGCAAATCACGCATATCCACACCCCGCGCCAAGGCCGTGGAAATCGCCCGCGAATCTGGTGCTTGCCCAATATGATAGCCATGGGTTCCGGCGGAATCGACGCGGATCAGATGATCCAGCCCGGCGTCTTTCACCATATGGCGCAAGACAGCGTCGGCCGTGGGCGAACGACAGATGTTCCCGGTACAAATGAAAAGGATGGAAAAAGGATGACACGGCATAGTTTTGTACCCCTGTCCTACAATACCGCGTGATTTCCCGCCTGAAAAGGCCAGCGCAGTTTCCCTTGACCCTCTGTCAATAATCCTTAGGATACGCGCCATTACCGCAGGGCAACAAAAAATACGGGAAAAGAAGCAGCCTTCTTCTTTTGACGGCTCCTCCGGCCAGGCGAATATGATACGTGTAAGGACAATGATGTCAGATCATGATACAGGGCAAAAGGTAAGCATTCGGCTTGCAAAGGGCCCCGATGAAGTGGCCGCCGCCCAGCGCCTCCGCTATAAAGTTTTTTATGAAGAATTCAGTGCGATCGCCGATGAGCAGACGGCGCGCAGTCATATGGATGTCGATGAATTTGATGCCGTGGCCGATCACCTGATTGTGGTTGATGAAAACCTGCCTGAAAGTATTGTCGGCACCTACCGCCTGCTTCGTCGTGAGATTGCAGAAAAATTCGGCAAGTTTTACACCAGTGGCGAATTCAATATTCAAACCTTACTGGATAACTTCCCCAAGGTTTTAGAACTCGGCCGCTCCTGCGTGTTGCCGGAATACCGTACGCGGCCCGTTCTGCAAAAACTCTGGCAGGGCATCGCTCAGTATATAGCAGAACATAAAGTCGATCTTATGTTCGGTTGCGGCAGCCTCTACGGCACTGACCCTGATGAATTGGCAGTCCAACTTTCCTATCTCTATCATTATCACCTCGCCCCCGCAGACATTTGCCCGCGCGCACGGGATGAACGCTATGTCAAAATGGACCGGATTCCCAAGGACCAGATTGATGCCAAAGCGGCCTTTATGACTTTGCCGCCCTTGATCAAGGGCTATATCCGTGTCGGCGCGACCATTGGCGATGGCGCTGTGATCGATCATCAATGGAATTCCACCGATGTCTGCATTGTCATGCCCACCAAACTCCTAGCAGTAAAATATATGAAACATTACGCGAGCGGTACCAACACGCTGGCCGAACTGGAAAAAGACCTCGCAGAACAATCCGCCGCGTCGCAGAACGTACAGGACCAGAAAAAGGCCGTATGATGCGCTCGCTTGTTGCTGGCGTGAAGGTCACGTCATACCTCATTTTGACCCTGAGTTTGATCCCCGTTCAATGGGCTTTGCTCCGCTTTTTTCCCAAATTAAACCCGTACGCGTTTCCCCAATTCTATCATCGCCTGTGCTGTCAGATTTTTCGGATCAAGGTGATTGTGGAGGGTGAGATCGACCATAGCGACCACGTCGTTTATATCAGCAACCATGTCTCCTACCTCGATATCCCCGTGATCGCGAGCACATTGCGCACCGCCTTCATTGCCAAGCTGGATGTGGCAAGCTGGCCGCTTTTTGGAACACTGGGCCGCCTGCAAAGGACATTTTTTATTAGCAGAAACCCACGCCACGCCGATAAAGAAAAAAATGCCTTTCTGGATCGTCTTAAAGAGCCCCTTCCCCTGGTCTTATTTGCGGAAGGAACAAGCACTTTGGGGGAAAAAATTATTCCTTTCAAATCAAGTCTTTTTGATGTTTTTTTAAACAAAAATATTCGCCTTCAACCCATGACAATTTCAATCCTTGAAGTGGATGAAGAAAAGGCTGTAAGTGAAAAACAAAAAGAAATTTTTGCCTGGGGAGACGTTGAAATTCCTGAACATATGTGGAGGTTTTCCAAAGGGAAAGGATGCGTTATTAAACTAACATTTCAAAAACCTATTTTAAGCCATTCATATAATGATAGAAAACAACTTTCCAATGACTGTTACGAACGAGTGCTGGAAGGGCTTGATTTATCGGCTTCACGGGCTTAGGGTCCACCCCTGAAATTCAATTTTTGCCCATTACCCTTACGGAGATTTCCATGCAATTCACCCCCGACGAAATGATCAAAGTTCAGGACTATCTGCGCCGGACATTTGGCAACGAACAGATCGGCGTCAAACCACGCGCTCAAGCATCCGATTCCATCGAGATCCTGCTCAAGGGTGAATTCCTCGGCCTCTGCTACAAAAACGAAGAAGATGGCGAAACATCCTTCGACTTCAATATGTCGATCCTCGATATCGACCTCGAATAACCAACACCGCTTTTGCTTTCGGGATGAACCATGCTTAAGATACAGGCATGGTTC
>CAZUYV010000013.1:3082-14553 GCA_964624435.1 uncultured Micavibrio sp.
AGCAACAAGGAACCGGCCCACCTCGCCACCTTCCGGGCCAGAAAGATCGGGATTTCACCGGAAAAGGCCTACGGGGTGAAAAAGGTTCTGGTGTACAATCAAAAACAGAATGATTTCCAATACATAACCTATGTCTGGAACGCCTATTCATCCTCGTTCGAACCGCAGTAACGGCTTTTTGCGCCTGGGCCTGAAATCAAGGTATGATAAACAAAGCTTAAAAGGGAAAATCCGCCTGAATTGAAATACTTGATACTTGTTATGACCGGGTTGTTTGTCCTCTCCCTCCCAGTGATGGAGAAAATAGCTCACGCTCAAAATACCGCCGACAACACGGACCCTCGGGCGGATAAAGATGGATACGTCCCTTACATCGCGAGCGAAAACCCTATGGGTTGGAATTTCCCGTATGTTTTCATGGCTGATTCCAAAGATCCTGCCTACGCCATCGCCTTCAAAGCTATGGCCCCTACTTACAAGGGCAAACTGGATTACAACCCAACACCGCTAATCGGTATCGGACAGATCAACCTGAACAAAGGCAGCACGCCTGAAATCATCGCCTTCCCGACAGAGGAAGAAGAAGAAGCCGGAAATTATTGCAATCTCGGTACTCTCTGCCCCCACTATGTGATCGAAACAGACGGCAAAGAAGCCAGAACGCTCGGTGTGCTGTTTGGGTGGAAAGTTAACAGGGGGGTCCGCATCCTGAACGGCTATTACACGCTTCAGGTTTACAATCATCCTGACAAGGATAAGGCATTCGATGAATATGCCTATGATCCAAATAAAAAAGAATATACCCCGGTGATCAAATGATGATGAAGGGGGAGAATAGAGAGGGAAGAAAATCACGGAGGCAGTTTCTTGCCACGGTCGGCCTTGCCATTTTTCTTACTCTGACCCCCGCGATTATTGCCTATGCCGCCGTGGTTTTTCAGCGCCCAGTGAATTCTGGACCGGGTAGTGGATTTGGTATGCGTATGCACCCTATTAAAAAGACCATGAGGCCGCACAAAGGAACCGACTACCCTGTTCCGACTGGAACAAACGTCAATATCGGTCAGGGCGTAACTGGCATGGAATGTAAAAGCGATCCCGATGGTTATGGGAGTTATGCCGTTGTAAATTATGAATGTAATGTTCAGGCAAAATACGCTCACCTTTCCAAATGCGATGCGTCCAGCCGCACTGTTATTTCAGGAAACTCAGGGGGCTCCACCGGACCCCACCTTCACTTTGAAATCCTTCTGGGCGGTGCTGTCGTATCCGCGGAAGAAGCGTATGGCAAAGATCTTTGCGATCCTGCCGTCCGCGAAGAATTGATCAAATCAGCCAATGAAAAATTGAATGGTCAGGCTGGTAAAGATGGCGCGGTTGCCCCCGTTAAAGACGGTGCGGGTAGCTCCACTTATGTTCCACCCGGCTCTGGCGGGGGCGGAACCATCCCGGATGGGGCTGGCGGAACGATTACCCTTCCCCCCGGCGGCGGATATTACATTATCGAAGATGAAGACGGGCGGATCACAATTATTGCCGATCCGAATGTGGACAATCATTTACCCACGCTCCCGCCCGGAACGCCGCCCGACCTGACGCCGGACACCGAAACAGACAACGAAGTTACCGGTTGCGCCACCGACACGTGGACGGCGATGGTGAATCAATCTGTCCTTCAGACACGCCGCGAAATGATTGCGAACCAAACCTATATTGCAAAACCGGATAGCGTGATGGCCTATGCCTGCCTCACTGAACATATAAAGGCGGTACGCGAAGATTTGGGCCCAATCTTCAGTGAAACAAAACGCTGGGTTAATGTCGAAGTCGATCTCATGCCTAAGATAGTGACACTCAATAAGGAGCTCGGTGAATATTCTCTGGATGGCGCCATCACAAACGTTGCCCTGACGCCTTATGAAAGTTGGCTCCGTAGTAACTTTTCACATGACTTCCTCGGCGGCACAGCGGAAAGCGGTGGCGAAGGCGCAAGTCATGAGGGCCATTTGCATGTCGAGGATCAGGCTTACACTGGCTGCGGCGAAATGGCCCAAGTTTGGAAACTGGCCAAATGCAAAAATGTCGACGAAGAACAGATGTTTTACAAATTCGAAGATTTGATCAGCAACGACCCGCGCAAATATCCGGAACGGTATGAATGTAACAACACCGGTATCACGCAGGCCCAGATTGATACAGCCAAGGGCAAGGAGGTTAAGTTCGACAAGGTCGATAGCTATCTGGACCTGCTCTATCCCGGCAAAGGTGGAACCTGCGCCCCTGCGGTCAAAACCGGCGTGACGGTCATTACCAAAAAACTTGGGGCGACACCGCCCCCTCAAAACTGCCCTCCCGGAACAGAGTCTTATGGCTGTGGTTCTTCAGGGGGCGGCCAGCAGGGTCAGGATAACGACAGGATATCCCAGGAAGAAACCTATCCTGACGCCCTGTGCCTGACAATTGGCTGCAGCTATGACAAAGAGAGCGGCAAATGCGTGGTAAAATAGCGGGCCGGACAGGCATGGGTTTGCCAAAGAACGGTTTTTTTGGGTATGATGGGAAGGACGGGGAAGAGATCATGATGATTCTTAAATATGGCTTTGGAGCATTGGCCCTTGCCGCGATGTTCGCGGTTCTCCCGCTTGGCAATCAAAGCTGCGCACAAGGCGCGGCGGGAGCTGGCGCTGGTGGTGCTAATTCCGGCGCGGCTGGCGGTGCCGGCATCGCTCCGCAAACATGCGACACCCAGGTCTGGCAGACGATGGAAATGCGATCCCGCATGGAAACCGAACGCGAGATCATGCAGAACCAGAACCTGATTTTCAAACCGGATTCCATTCTCGCTTATACCTGCTTTGATAAATTCGCCGAACATGCGGCGCAATATGGCGGTGTCATCTTCACGCACACCACATATTGGGACGGGAAAGAAATTATTCCCTGGGGCGAACCTGACGGGATGGATTATTCCATGAAACAGGTTGTCCTTAAATCCATGAAGACATACATGGACAGCAACTTCCCCTACTCCATGCTCGGCGACCGCGGCAATGACCTTGGTGCAGGCGGCGGAGGTGGTGGCGGACGAGGTGGTCTTGGCGCTGCCGATGGGATGGGGCGTTACAGCACATCGCAAACTGGTAAGGGCGATTATGCTTGCAACCGCATGAATGCCGTGTGGAAGGCCGCGAAATGTATGAACTTCATTCACAATGAAAACTTTCAAGACATCGATGGCTATTACCCCTTCATCAACCTAAAGGGGCATGATGGCGGCGATGATATAAAGGGGTATGAGACGATTAATGATACTCGTGAATATCCGCCTGCGCTGAAATGTACAGCAGAAAACCCTGTCTATCAGAACAGCTGGCTGGATGCTTACCGCAAGTCACGCAACGAAAATAGTTTCGGCGCGATGAACAAATTTTATGAATTTTCCATTCCACTGGAAAAAGCATACAAGGATGTCCGCAAAAAGGTTGAACCCGGCACCTGCCCTACCAACGGCGCTATTCTTACCGGCGTAACCGTCATTGAATCAGAGGCATCGGGTGGTGGAGAATATCCTGATGGCGTCTGCACCAACCCGGGTTGCGTCTATGTGAAATCCGGATCCAACGCAGGAACTTGCCAAGCTGGCGGCGGCGGTGGCGGTGGTGGCGGAGCCACTCAGGGACAAGGCACTGGCGCAGCAGAATAAACAAAAACCCGGGCTCAATGTCCGGGTTTTTTCTCTTCGCGCAATCTCATATATTCCATGACAATCGCTGCAATCTTTTGCCGATCCACCGGTTCCGTTTCAGGCTTGGATGGATCGGGCTTCGACGGTCTTGCGGCCTGCGCGGCATAGACCCCGGCCCCTTGGCTCGCTGATGTTTTGGGCGATGGTTTTTTCGCCGTCAGGGCTTCCACCTGCTTATCCGAAAAAACACTTTTCTGGGATGCCTGCGTGGTACTGGCCATCGGCCCGGCAAGCCCGGTTTTGGAAATCTTGTCCTTCATGACGGCCAGCAAAACAGGATCGATCTTGGCGCGGGTTTCGCGCAGAACCTGCATGGCCTGATCCACGATTTTCTTACGTTTTGCGGGGGATTGGTCGCTTGGGCCCGTCATTGATTAAGCTTTGCCTTTCCACCAAAAGCCCCTATACCTTAAGGAAGGACTCTGGCATATCCATAAACCAGTATACCCTTAAAACGACAAAAGAATAGAAAAGCTTTGTTTCCCTATGTCTGGCTTGCTCAAACTCTATGAAATCCTGATGCGATCCGGGAAACCCGTGCTGGACCGCCTGCTGGATCATCGCCTCAGCGCGGGCAAGGAAATTCCTGAACGCCAGAATGAACGGCGCGGCGTTGCAGGCCGGTCCCGTCCCGATGGTCCCCTTGTCTGGATCCATGCCGCGAGTGTGGGTGAATCGCAATCAACCCTCATCCTTATCGACGCCCTTGGCAAAACCTATCCGCATATCCATGTGCTTGTTACAACAGGCACGGTATCATCGGCCTCGCTGATGGAAAAACGTCTCCCCGCTTTTGCTTTTCATCAATTCATCCCGCTCGATCATCCTGACTGGGTCGCAAATTTTCTTGATCACTGGAAACCTGATCTCGCGCTCTGGATGGAATCCGAACTCTGGCCCAATCTTGTTACAGGTCTTCGCAAACGGAATATACCGTCGGCACTTATCAATGCACGCCTCTCCGATAAATCTTTCACTCGTTGGAAAATGGCGCGCGGGATGATTGCGAATATCCTCTCCTCCTTCTCCCTTATCATGACCCAGACGAAGGAAGATGAAATTCGCTTCTCTGCCTTGGGCGCCCAGCATGTGGTAACAACCGGCAATCTGAAATATAGCGCCGCACCTCTTCCCTATGATCTTGCAGAGCTTGATAGGCTGCACTATTCACTGCAGAACCGCCCCTCGTGGGTCTATGCCAGCACCCATGACGGTGAAGAATCTCTCGCTTGCCGTATCCATGCTCGCCTGAAATCTACCTTGCCGCGCCTTCTTACCATTATTGTTCCACGCCACATCGAACGCCGGGATGTGATTGCCGCAACATGCCGCGATGCTGGGCTGTTTTCAACCTTGCGTGGCGATACGCACACTCCGCCGTCGCAACAGGATGATATTTATATTGCCGATACACTGGGCGAACTTGGATTGTTCTACAGCCTTTCTCCTATCGTGATGATTGGAAGGTCGTTCAGCAATGATGGCGGTGGCGGGCATAACCCCGTAGAGGCGGCACAGCTTGACTGCGCTGTCTTGACCGGTGCTAATGTGCAATTCCAGCAACAGATGTTCGATGATATGTTCGCGGCTGATGCGGCGACGCAGGTGAAGAGTGAAGAAGAACTATACGCAACTCTCCTCAATCTTCTAAATGATCCCGGCTATCTGCGGGACCAGCAGAAAAAATCGGCGACTTTTGCCCAGGAAAAATCACATGTTATTGATTCCGTCCTCGCACATCTAGGCCCCTATCTGACACGGTTGGAGAAGCAGAATGCCGCCTAAATCTCCCAGCTTCTGGCAACATGATGGAATGATGGCGAAAATGCTTTCGCCCCTCTCCTGTCTTTACACGGTCGGTCACAACATAAAATGGTCGTTGTCAAAACCGTATGTTTTAAGCGTTCCTGTTTTTTGCATCGGCGGTGTTGTCGCAGGCGGCAGCGGCAAAACACCGACACTCCACGCTTTCCTTTCCCTCATACACGAAAATGGGCTTTATAAAAACCCGGTTATCCTTTTGCGTGGTTATGGCGGAACGATCAAGTCTGCAACGCTCGTCGATCCATCGAAACACACATACAAAGATGTTGGCGATGAAGCCCTGCTTCATTCCTACCTTGCCCCCACTATCGTTGCTGCCAATCGCGCCGATGGGGCCAGGCTGGCTGAACAAATAGGCGCCGATATTATCCTGATGGATGATGGGCTGCAGAATAACACCCTCGCAAAGACAATCAGTGTTCTGGTGATTGATGGTTTACAGGGATTAGGCAATGGCCGCGTTCTTCCAGCCGGCCCTTTGCGCGAAAAATTATCCGGCGCGTTAATGCGTGTTTCTGCCGTTGTTCAGATAGGTGGCGGCGATCCTAATCTCGGCACAGTTGCTTTGAAGGCCTCTATCTTTGCGCCATCTGCATCCTCCAATACGGCCTATGTTGCCTTTGCCGGCCTCGGCCATCCCGAAAAATTCCGGCGAACTTTGGTAACACAGGGTTTTAATGTGACTGACTTTATTCCCTTCCCAGATCATCATCCATATAACGATGCTGATATCATTTCCCTCAAGGCCATTGCCGCTGGCAAAACACTCATCACCACCGCCAAAGATTTTGTCCGCATACCCCCAGCACAGCGGGATGGGATCAATGTTCTTCCCATCGCCCTGCAATTCGAAGATCCTGCAGCAGCGATTGAACTTTTGAAGGCCGCATCATGAAGAAACTGCGATATATGCTAGAGGCCGCATTTCTTGGCTTTGCTTTCCTCATCTTCAACGCCCTTCCCTATACATGCGCATCGAATGTCGGCGGCTGGATTGGCCGCACAATCGGGCCACGCCTTGGGGCCTCTCGGAAAGCTTACAACAATCTTACTCAAGCTTTCCCCGGTAGAAGCGGGGAAGAGTACCAAGCCTATATCCGCGCCATGTGGGACAATCTTGGCCGTGTTATCGCAGAATACCCGCATCTGACGGATATCGTAAATGATGCTGAGATTATCGGTGAACACTATATAAAAACCCTGCCGGAGTCATTTGTGGTTCTGGCTGCGCACAATGCCAACTGGGAAGTATTGCCCTTTTACATGAACAATCGTTCCGGCCTGCCCGCTATGACGATTTACCGTGAACCGAATAATCCCTACGTCGCCTTGATATTGGACAAGGCCCGAAATGCCGGAAACAAGGGTTTTTATACGCCAAAATCAACAACAGGCGCCCGTACCCTTGTGAAAACTTTACAAGACAACGGCCGTGTCTGCATTCTCTTCGACCAGAAATACAATCAGGGAATCGAAGCGAAATTCTTTGGACGTTCCGCAATGACCAGCCCCTCCTTTGCTCAACTCGCGCGGAAATTTGATCGCCCCATCCTGCCGATCTGGATTGAACGGGTCAAAGGCGCAAAGCTTCGCATCGTTATTGAAGAACCATTTGAAGTCGGCAACCGGAGCGATGAAGAAATGGTGGATTACGCGCACAGTCTTTTAGAGGCGCATATTCGCAAAAATCCCGGACAGTGGTTATGGCTCCATAGACGATGGATTACATAATATAAAACAAACAGAGAATCCTTGCGGTTTTCCACCCGATTGCCTTACAACAATCAGGCACTAATTCATTGGTTTTTTAGGACGTTACATGACACAGACTTGGGCACCCGATACTTGGAGAGACAAACCGGCAAAGCAATTGCCGGCCTATCCGGATGAGGCAAAATTACAGGCGGCGGAAAACGTTATCGCCAGCATGCCTCCCCTCGTCTTCGCCGGGGAAGCCCGCGCCCTGAAGGCTCAACTCGCCACCGTTGCTGCGGGTAATGCCTTTGTCCTGCAAGGCGGTGATTGCGCCGAGAGTTTTGCCGAATTCGGCGCCAACAAAATCCGCGATACATTCCGTGTGCTTCTGCAAATGGCCATTGTCATGACCTTCGGCGGGTCAATGCCGATTGTGAAAATGGGCCGCGTCGCAGGACAATTCGCCAAGCCGCGTTCCGATGACAACGAAACCAAAAACGGCGTGACGTTGCCAAGCTATCGCGGCGATATCATCAACGCGATGGATTTCACCGCAGAGTCTCGTATCCCTGATCCGGAACGGATGATCCGCGCTTACAATCAATCGGCTTCTACACTTAATCTTCTTCGCGCGTTTGCGCAGGGCGGATATGCCGATCTGCAGAAGGTCCATAACTGGAATCTTGATTTCATCAAGGATACACCGCTCGCACAACGCTATGACCAGATGGCCTCACAAATTGATCAGGCGCTTGCCTTCATGCGCGCCTGTGGCATTTCCAGCGAAACCGTCCCTGCCATGCGCGAAACGGATTTCTACACGGCCCATGAAGCACTGCTACTGCCCTACGAACAGGCGATGACGCGCGTCGATTCAACATCTGGTGACTGGTATGACACATCGGCGCATTTCCTCTGGATCGGTGCACGGACAAACCAGTCCGAAGGGGCGCAGGTCGAATTTGTCCGCGGGATTAAAAACCCCATTGGACTGAAATGCCCACCATCGCTGGATGGCGATACGCTGATCCGCCTGATCGACACCATCAACCCGGAGAACGAACCCGGCCGCCTGTCCCTCATTGCCCGCATGGGTGCGGGTCAGGTGAAAGACAAACTCACGCCGCTGGTTGAACGCGTGAAGAAGGAAGGCCGCACCGTTGCCTGGATCTGCGACCCTATGCATGGAAACACGCAAGTGTCCTCCACCGGCTTCAAAACCCGCCAGTTCGATAAAATCCTGTCCGAAGTACGCGACTTCTTTGCCGTTCACCGTGACCTCGGCACTCATGCCGGCGGCGTTCATTTTGAAATGACGGGGCAGGATGTGACGGAATGCACCGGTGGCTCCGATGATGTAACGGAAGAAGATTTGTCTTCGCGTTACCACACGGCTTGCGACCCACGGCTCAATGCCAATCAGGCATTGGAACTGGCGTTCCTTGTGGCCGATGAATTGAAAGCGGCAAACAAGTAAATGATAGGCGATCTCAAAATCGCCATCGCTCAGGTCAATCCGGTTGTCGGAAATATCGCCCACAACTTGAATCTTGTGAACAAGGCGCTATCCAAATGTATGGATGCCGATCTGGTCGTGTTCCCGGAACTGGTTGTGAGCGGATACCCACCCGAAGATCTGGTGTTGAAACAATCCTTCATCGCCGACTGCATGAAGGCGTCGCAGGATTTTATTGCGACATGCAAAGACGCGCCTGCTTTTATCCTGACCACGCCATGGTCGGAAGGCGGCAAAAATCATAATGCCGCCCTGTTCGTAGAAAATGGTGAAATCAAATCCATCATCTTAAAGAAGAACCTTCCCAATTACGGCGTGTTCGATGAATGGCGCGTTTTCAAACCCGGCCCGTTGCCAGAACCTGTGGAATTTAAAGGCCACAAGCTCGGCATCTTAATCTGTGAAGACATTTGGTTCGATGAATGCGCCAAGCATCTGAAATCGCGCGGTGCTGAAATTCTTATCTCTCCGAATGGATCGCCTTACGCGCTGACAAAACGTAATCGCCGCGCCGATGTGATCAAAGACCGCGTGAAGGACACAGGCCTTGCCCTCATCTACGTCAATCAGGTCGGCGGTCAGGATGATCTTGTCTATGACGGCGGGTCGATGGCATTCGATGCTTCGGGTAAAAAGATGTTTCAGGCGCCCTATTGCGAATCCTACGTCGGCTACATCGAAAATGGCATTGATGATCCATCAGAACATCAGGCCGTTTATGACGTTCTGAAACTGGGCCTGAAAGATTATATCGAAAAGAACAAATTTCCCGGTGTGGTTATCGGCATGTCGGGCGGGATTGATTCTGCCCTCTCCGCCGCCATTGCCGCCGATGCTATTGGCGCAGACAAAGTCCGCTGCGTGATGATGCCATCGCCTTTCACGTCACAGGACAGCTTTGAAGATGCGGAAGATTGTGCCAAGGCACTGGGGGTTTCTTACGAAATCATCTCGATTGAAAAGGCGATGGCTGCGTTTGAACACACGTTGCCTGACTTGAAAGGCTTATCCCATGAAAACATGCAGGCACGCACCCGCGGCCTCATCCTTATGTCACTCTCCAATCAAACTGGCGCAATGGTTCTGACCACGGGGAACAAGAGCGAGATGGCCGTTGGTTATGCCACTCTCTATGGCGATATGTGCGGCGGCTATAATGTTCTGAAGGATGTTTACAAAACGCGCGTCTATGCCCTCTCCCGCTGGCGCAATGCGCAGGGTCACGTTATTCCCGAACGGATTATCACGAAGGCCCCAACGGCCGAGCTTCGTGCCAACCAGACGGATCAGGACAATTTGCCGCCATATGACTTACTGGATGACATCCTGCAGGGACTGATTGAACAGGATTTGGGTGTTGCCGAACTGGTGGAAGACGGCTTTGACGAAGCCACAGTGAAGAAAGTTAACCGCCTGCTGGACTTTGCCGAATATAAACGCCGCCAATCGGCCCCCGGTCCCAAAATCACCACCCGCGCCTTTGGCCGCGACCGGCGTTATCCCATCACCAACGGCTACCGCTATATCGTTGAAAAATCCTAGGGAAAACGCTATCTATAATGCCTAACTTTTAAGGAAATTAACTTATGTCCGTCCGCGTCCGTTTTGCCCCATCCCCTACCGGCTTCCTCCATGTCGGCAATGCCCGTACGGCGATTGTCACGTGGTTGTTCTGCCGCGCCAACAAGGGGCATTTCCTGCTGCGCGTGGACGACACGGATTTCGAACGGTCCAAACAGGAATATGAAGATGCGATGAAACAGGGCCTGACATGGATGGGCCTGACATGGGATCAGACGTTTAATCAGAAGGACCGGAATGACCGTTACAACGTTGTCATCGAAAAACTGAAAAAATCCGGCCGCATTTATGCCTGTTACGAAACGGCAGATGAACTCGGCCTGAAACGCAAGACGCAACTCTCCCGCGGCGTTCCGCCAATCTATGATCGCTCTGCCCTCAAACTGACGGATGAGCAAAAAACCGCCTTTGAAAAAGAAGGCCGCAAACCGCACTGGCGCTTTATGCTGAATGATGGCGCAACACGCTGGGATGACCTTGTCCGTGGTGAAGTCCTGTTCAAGGAACGCGAAATGTCGGACCCCGTGGTTATCCGCGAAGATGGCCGCCCGCTCTATCACCTCTGCTCCGTCATCGATGATTACGACACTGACATTACTCATATCGTGCGCGGCGAAGACCATGTGTCCAACACCGCCTGCCACATCCAGATGTTTGAAGCGATTGCCCAAGTCGAAGGCAAGCCATACATGCCGCAATTCGCGCACCTGCCACTGATCTCCGATTCAGAAGGCGGCAAGCTTTCCAAGCGTCTCGGCTCCCTCTCCGTCAAATCCGTACAGGAAGAAGAAGGTCTGGAGGCAATGGCACTCGTCTCTCTCATGGGCCGCCTCGGCAGTTCCGATCCGATCGAGCCGTTTACATCGCTGGAACCATTGATCGCTGGCTTTGACCTCACGAAATTTTCCCGCAACACGCCGAAATTCGACGTCGAAGAACTCTACCGCCTGAATGCAAAAATTCTACATCAGACAAATTTCACTGATGTGGTCGATCGCCTCGCCGCGATGGGCCTGTCACAAGTGGAAGAACATTTCTGGAATGCGGTGCGCCCGAACCTCACCAAACTTGCCGATATCAAGGATTGGTGGGATGTCACGCACAACCCTG
>CAZUYV010000014.1:0-14521 GCA_964624435.1 uncultured Micavibrio sp.
GAAAGAGGTTCTTAATTCTCTCTAATATATACTGGATATAAAGGAGAATTCTCATGCGTACCCATGTTTTGCTCGCCTCCGCCCTCTGTCTTTCCACATTGTTTACTTTACCTGCCTTTGCTCAGAAACAGGTAAAGGCCCCCACTGGATTGTGGCTAACACAAAATGAACGATCCGTTGTCGAACTCTATCAATGCAAATCAGGCCAGCCACTGCTCTGTGGAAAAATCGCCTGGATCATTGATGGTGGCATGCAATACGATACAAAGAATCCTGATGCCTCTAAGCATAAAACACCACTTTGCGGAATGACAATCCTGTCGGGCCTGAAGATGGATACTCCCACCTATTGGACAGGCGGCAAGGTCTATAAGGCCGATGAGGGCGACATGTATGACGCCAATATGACGATCCTGTCTGACAACAGCCTTGAAGTTCGTGGATTTGTTGGTATGTCTTTATTTGGAAAGACACAGACATGGAAACGCGTTTCAGCAAAGGATTACCCCCGTTGCAAGGCGCCTTCCGCCCAGTAACGTAAGGTTTGAATGGATCTAATTACCACTCTTGCGGCGCAGCCAGCTTCTGCGCACGGCCCAGTGCTCGCCATCGGCAATTTCGATGGCGTGCATAAAGGGCATCAGGCCATCTTGCAAAAAACGAAGGCACTGGCAAAAGAACGCGGCGTGAAATCCGCAGTTCTAACATTCGAACCCCATCCGCGTAAATTGTTCCGTCCCGATGATCCGCCATTCCGCCTGACCCCCGCCGCCATCAAACAAGATCGTCTAAAGGAAAGTGGAATTAATGTTGTTTACTCGCTTGCCTTCGATTGGGATTTCGCGAGCCAGTCTGCCGAGAATTTCATCCATAATGTGCTTGGCAAGATAAATCCATCTCTTGTCGTTGTCGGAAAAGACTTTCGTTTCGGACAATTGCGCAAAGGTACGCCAGCCATGATTGAAGAATCCGGAATTCCAATTCACATCATGGAAGACATGACAGGTGATGGTGGTAACAAATATACTTCAACATCGGTGCGCGAAGCATTGACCACTGGCGATATTGAAACAGCCAATATGATCCTAGGTTGGGATTGGGAAATACGGGGACCGGTGTTTCGCGGCGATCGGCGCGGCCATGAGCTGGGTTATCCCACCGCCAATGTGTTGATGGGCGATACGCTGCACCCGGCCTATGGGATTTATGCAACATGGGTACAGATCGAAGGCGAAGATACATGGCATAAAGCGGCCACCAATATCGGCATTCGCCCAATGTTTGAATTAAAGCAGGGCCAAGTGGAAGCGCACATCCTTGATTTCCCTGATCGCGATATCTATGGCCGCATTTTACGCATACGTCCCATTCGCCGCTTGCGGGGTGAAGCAAAATTTACCAGCCTTGAAGCGCTTGTTCAGCAGATCGAACAAGATTGTGAACAAGTTCGAATTATGTTGACGTAAATTCAGGGCGGGAGTATTGCTCCGCGCCATGAACTTAAGAGTTCGGTTTAATGACGCCGCCCAAAGAGCGTCAAAGAGGGTTAGCGTAGATACACTCGACAATGCATTGCCAGAGCGCGAATCTTATTTGGCCGATTGCAACGATATCTCTACTCCTGCACCACTCATTACCGCCCCTGATGAAAATGCGTTTCGCCGTCTTTTTGGCATTCAAGAAAAACAGACAAGCATTTTCCTGACACCGGAACGAAAAGGCCTTATGCGCCGACCCGAACCCAAACAGGGCTTGATAATCGACACCCTGATCCCGGGCCAGTGCCTGCGCTTTTCGATCATCTTGGGCCACACTGAAATGCATGCCGCCATTAAAAAAGCCCCTGAAAGTGAAATCCTCCATCTTGATGCCTTGCAGATTGTCCATGATGGCAAGCCCGAGAATGTGCCTTGCGGTCTTATAGCCGGGGTTGAAAAAGACTATATGGACAGCCTTATTCAGTGTTTTGCCGCGACGGCAATCCGGATTCAGGCCCGGGCAACAGAGCCAAAAACCATTCTGGAACATGAATTTAGCCTCAAAACCGACCGTTTTTTACAACTTTTGCCCGTTTCCTTAGCCATGGAAGCCAGCACAAAGACGGTTCCCGCAAGAAAAACACCCCGTTTAGAGCGTTAATCACAGCCTGTGGATAATTCTTGACGACCTGGTTAATTTCTGGGCATATGCGCCTCACAAGACGCGGAAAACCGCGCGGAATAGAGGACTTAATGAACAAGCATTTTAAAATAGCAGCCACTTCCGGGCGCGGCAATCTTATGAGCCGTGATGACCTGTATTTCGGCGACCGGAATGATCTTGATCTTTTTTACGATGGTGATGAAGGCATTGACTTTAAAAGTGAAGAAATCTCCTTGCCAGACATGACAACAAGCATAAATGTCAGACTACAGCAGCAGCCCGGAAAAACGCGCGAACAGCTGTTGGAACAGTTCATGCAGCAACAAATGCAGCCGGGACTTTAATCATGGCACCCATTAAAACAAACACAGTACTCGCTGTCGATTTCGCCCATACTTTGGAACAGGCTTTGCCTGCCCCAAAATACAATGCTGAAATCTTCCGTTTTCCAGTTAAAAACACGGAAGTCTACGGCCCTAAAGTTATCTCTTCGCTCGCTCAATACCATGCACAAATCCAAATGCTTGAGGAAATGAAAGCCCCTAAAAAACGTCCTGAGGGTCGTCTTTCAAGCCGCCTTGGTATTGGTTATTTCTGCGAATAATCCACGTTTTATGAATAACAATTAGGCTTTACCTATTGGGGCTTTTCCCCTAAGGTTTTGCTATGTCCACAGGCGCACCGGCTTTGTTCCGAATTACCACCCCGACTCTTGGCTAAGAGTCGGTGAAATAAGCGCAATTTTCCTTTTTTGAACCACAATTATTTTGTAGGGTATCCTTCGTTTAGAAGGTGATGGACTTAAATGAGCAACAACGACAATCAAACCACCGGCGCCGACAAATACCGCGACACGGTCTTCCTGCCAAAAACCGAATTCCCGATGCGCGGCGAGCTGCCGAAAAAAGAACCCGAGATGCTCAAACGCTGGCAGGACATGGACCTCTATTCCAAAATCCGCAAAGCCTCCAAGGGCCGCAAGAAATGGATCCTGCATGATGGCCCCCCATACGCCAACGGCCACATCCATATCGGCCATGCCGTTAATAAAATCCTCAAAGACCTGATCAACAAGTCCTGGCAGATGAAAGGCTTTGATGCGCCTTACGTTCCGGGTTGGGATTGCCACGGGCTTCCCATTGAATGGAAGATTGAAGAAAAGTACCGCGAAGCCGGTAAAGACAAAGATGCGGTTGCACCAATTCAGTTCCGCGCGGAATGCCGTGAATTCGCACAAACTTGGGTCGATGCCCAGAGCGCCGAGTTCCAGCGCCTTGGTGTGATTGGTGATTGGAAAGATCCATACCTCACCATGACCAAGCACGGCGAAGCCCGTATCGTTGGCGAGATTCACAAATTCCTGATGAGCGGCAGCCTGTATCGCGGCGTGAAGCCTGTGATGTGGTCCTGTGTTGAAAAAACCGCACTCGCCGAAGCCGAAGTGGAATACAAGGAACACAAATCCATCACGGTTTGGGTGAAGTTTCCCATCATCAAAACCAATTTTGCCAAATTGGAAGGTGCGAACATCGTCATCTGGACAACGACGCCATGGACCCTTCCTTCCAACCGCGCCTTTGCCTATGGCGAGAAAATTGATTACTGCCTCTACACTGTCGAAACAGTTGCCGAAGATTCTAAGGTCAAGCCGGGTGATAAGCTCATCATTGCAAAATCACTCGCCGATGACGTGAAGGAAAAAGCCAAGATCACGCAATGGTGGGAGTCCGAACCTTTCAAAGGCACGGAACTGGAAGGTACAGTTTGTGCCCACCCTCTACGCGGCAAAGGATATGAATTTGATGTTCCGGGATTGGCCGGGGCATTCGTCACTGAAGAAGCTGGAACGGGCCTTGTTCACCAGGCACCGAGCCATGGTATGGACGACTACATCCTTGTCATGAACACCAATATTCATCGCAATCCCAAAATCGAAATTCCCGACAATATTACCGATGACGGGAAATACCGTGACCATGTGCCTTTGTTTGCGGGAATGGAAATCCTCACGC
The DNA here is from genome assembly GCA_964624435.1 of uncultured Micavibrio sp. Classification (GTDB taxonomy): domain Bacteria; phylum Pseudomonadota; class Alphaproteobacteria; order Micavibrionales; family Micavibrionaceae; genus Micavibrio_A. Next base: position 4,155 of record CAZUYV010000014.1, read on the forward strand.
AAAAGGGTGAAATGGGCGATGGCAACTTTGCCGTGCTCAAAGCACTTGATGAAGCAGGCGCACTCGTAGCCAAGGGTAGCTTGCGCCATGAATATCCGCATAGCTGGCGTTCCAAAGCCCCGTTGATCTACCGCACCACACCGCAATGGTTTATCGCGATGGATGATGAAAACAATCTGCGTGACGTGGCCCTAAATGCCATCAAGGAAACGAAATGGTATCCCGCCGCCGGTGAAAACCGGATCAGCGCGATGATCTCGCAGCGCCCTGACTGGTGTATTTCGCGTCAGCGGACATGGGGCGTCCCTATTGCCCTGTTTGTGAACAAGAAGACAGGCGAGCCATTGGAAGATGAAGCTGTTCTGAAACGCATTCAGGATGCGTTTGAAGTAGAAGGGTCTGATGCCTGGTGGTCCAAGAACCCGCGTATCTTCCTCGGCGACGATTATAAAGTTGATGATTACGAACAGATCATGGACATTGTCGATGTCTGGTTTGAATCCGGTTCCACACATACCTTCGTTGTCGATGACCGCACCGAACTGGCGCAGCGTCAATCCGATCTTTATCTCGAAGGCTCGGACCAGCACCGCGGCTGGTTCCATTCTTCCCTTCTAGAGTCTTGCGGCACCAAAGGCCATGCTCCCTTCAAGAACGTTCTGACACACGGTTTTGTTCTGGATGACAAGGGTTACAAGATGTCGAAATCGCTCGGCAATGTTATCGACCCACTGGAAGAAATGAAAACCCATGGCGCCGATATCCTGCGCCTTTGGACCGTTACATCGAATTACTCCGACGATGTCCGCATCGGCAAGGATACGCTGAAAAATGTCGGTGATCTGTACCGCCGTATCCGTAACACGCTGCGCTTCCTATTGGGTGCTATCGAAGGATTCAACGGAACAGAACGTGTGAATGCCGCCGATTTCAAAAAGATGCCGGAACTGGAACAATATATCCTGTCCCGCATGGCGGCTTTGGGCGAAAAGATTGACCAATCGATTGAATCTTACGATTTCAATGCCGTTATTCAGAGCCTTTATAGTTTCTGCAACGATGATCTGTCGTCTCTCTATTTCGATATCCGTAAAGATCGCCTCTACTGCGATGCACCGGATTCCTTCGAACGCCGTGCAACGCGCACCGTGATGGCCGAGCTTCTGGACTTCCTCGTCACACGCCTTGCGCCTTATACATCCTTTACATGCGAAGAAGCATGGGACCATCGCCCCAAAGGTGTTTATGAAGATGCTGAGAGCATTCACATCCGCACATATTCCAGCGCGCCGCATGAATGGCGGAACGAAGTATTGGAAACGAAGTGGGCCAAAATTCTGCAAGTCCGCAACGTTGTTATGGGCGCCCTTGAACCGCAGCGTGCGGCAAAAGCCATTGGCTCCTCTCTTGAAGCAGCGCCAGATGTTTTTGTGAATGCGGATTACGCCAAGGCACTGGAAGGCATTGATCTTGCTGAAGTAGCAATCACATCGCAGATCAGTGTCAAAACCGGAGAGGCCCCGGCCGATGCGTATAAAGATTCGAAGGTCGAAGGAGTTGCCGTTGTCTTTAAAAAGGCCGAAGGCAACAAATGCGCCCGCAGCTGGAAAATACTGCCCGAAGTTGGAACCGATAAAGATTACCCAGATCTGACATTACGCGATGCCGCTGCCGTTCGCTGGTACGAAAAACACAAGGAAGCTGCATAACATGTCTTACGGTAAGCTTAGTTCTTCAAAACCCCTCGTCGGTTTTTCCATCGCGCTCGATGTGATTATCCTCGATCAGATTTCCAAATGGTTCGTGCTGGAATTTTTTATCCGCAAGGAGCATCAACCCAATACCATTCCGCTCAGCCTGATTGATTGGATCACCACAGTCACACCACGCTGGCCAGCGACACGAATTGAAGTCCTGCCGTTCTTTAATATCAGCATGGTTTGGAATGAGGGCATCAGCTTTGGCATTTTCAGTGACATGGGGGTCTGGCTGCTTTCCGCCCTCTCCCTACTCATTACCGGGGTTTTTGCGGTTTGGCTGACCAAGGCGACCGGATGGGTGCAGACCGTGGCCCTTGCCACCGTTATCGGCGGGGCCGTGGCCAATGTGATTGACCGCTTCCGTTTTGGAGCGGTCGCGGATTTCCTCGATTTCCACGCCTTTGGATGGCATTACCCATCCTTTAATATCGCCGATTGCGCCATTACGGTGGGGATTGTCCTTCTGGTCATAGATGGGATATTCTTGGAACCAAAGCGTAAAGCCCGTTTATCTGAGGTAGTTACATCATGAAAAAACAATTTCTTTTATCCATTTTGCTGGCCAGCACAGCCTTCACTCTTGCGGCCTGCGAAAGCACACGCAAGCAATTCGATTTTTCCAAGAAGGCGCCAGATGAATTCGCCGTAATGACACGCGCCCCGCTTGAGATTCCCCCCGAACTTGTTCTGCGCGCACCAACACCAGGTGCCCCACGTCCGCAGGAACAATCCGCCGACCAGATGGCCCGCGAAAGTGTTTTGGGTAAGGATGCGATGAAAAAAATCGCGAAGGACAATCAGGTCAGTCAGGGTGAAGCCGTTCTTCTGCAACGTACTGGCGCGACCACTGCCACACCAGCCATCCGCACTGTGGTTGATAAAGAAACAGCCGAGATTGCCGATGAAGAAATGCCCGGCATTGATCATTTGAAGAAGATGATTGGCAAAGATGTTGAGCCCCCTTCCAAAGTAGTTGATCCTGTTGCCGAAACCAACCGCATCAAAGCAAACAAAGCCGCAGGCAAGCCTGTAACCGAAGGCGAAACCATCTCCAAAGAAGATTAATTCATGCGCATTATCCTCGCCCTGATCATCCTGCTTGTTGCCATTCCAGCGCAAGCACAAACATTCGGAGCACAGGAATTTACGCTGAAAAACGGGATGCAGGTTGTGGTAATTCCCAACCATCGCGCACCCGTTATCACACATATGATTTGGTACAAGGTTGGCGCGGCCGAAGAAACACCGGGTAAATCCGGCATGGCGCATTATCTCGAACACCTACTGTTTAAGGGCACCGCCAAAATTGCACCGGGAGATTTTTCTAAAACCATCAAGACGCTCGGTGGTAATGACAATGCCTTTACAGGTCAAGATTACACCGCCTTCTTTGAAAGTATCTCTGTCGATCATCTGGAACAGGTCATGACTATGGAAGCGGACCGGATGCTCAACACCAATCCACCCGCCGAGCATTTCAAATCTGAAAAAGATGTGGTTCTGGAAGAGCGCCGCCAGCGCACAGACAATGACCCGCGTGAAATTTTTGGTGAGCAGTTGAACAGTGCCCTCTATGTCAATCATCCCTACTCCATCCCTGTTATCGGCTGGATGGATGAAATAAAGCTGTATGAATGGCCGGATGTGAAAGCCTTCTATGATAAATGGTATGCCCCCAATAACGCTATCCTGGTTATCAGCGGCGATATTACAGCCGAAAAATTGAAGCCATTGGCTGAAAAAATTTATGGCGTTCTTCCGCCTAAGGATATTACGCCACGCAAACGCCCACTCGTCGCACCGGCCAACGGGAAGACCGTCATTTCATTGCGCGATGCCAGTATTCACCAGCCTGTCTGGCAGAAAATTTTCCTCGCCCCTAGCGAGAGCCAGAATCGCGCCGATTCCCTTGCCTTGCAAGTCCTCGCCGAAATCATGGAAGGCGGGCCAACAACGCGTCTTTATAAAAACCTCGTTGTGACCCAAAAGAAAGCCACCGGTGTGCAGTTCTATTATCATGCCGGTACGCTCGATTACGGTAGCATTACGATTGCCGGAACACCCGCCAACGGCGTGAGCCTTGATGAACTCGATACACTGATCACCACCGAAATTTCTGCCGTACTTCAACATGGCGTTACCGAAGAAGAAACCAAGGAAGCCATCCAGCGCCTGCAGGATGAAGCCATCTTTGCCCGTGACAGCCTTGCAGGCCCGGCGATGATTTTTGGATCGGCCCTGGCAACGGGCAGCACGGTCAAGGACGTTGAAAACTGGCCGGCAGATATTGCCAAGGTTACATCGGCACAAGTGAAAGATGCGGCGATGAAATATCTCGATGAATTGAAACCATGGATCCGTCCGCCAGTTACCGGCCACTTGCTTCCCGTTCCACCGCCTGTCGTGGTTCCGGAAACAGCAAAGTCCGAGGAGAAATCCGATGCACGATGATAAAAAGCCATCGAAATACTTTGCCCTAGGCATTCTCCTGATCACTATCCTGATTGGGTTCCTCCTGTTCTTTGGCCTGCGGGCGCAAGCATCGGGCGACCGGTTTCTCCCTATAACAGAAGTCAAAACTAAATCCGGTCTGGCAATCTGGCTGGTGGAAGACCACAGCCTCCCTGTGATTGCCTTACAATACCTGTTTCTCGATTCCGGTACAGCGCTTGACCCTGATAAGAAACAAGGTCTTGTCCGCATGCTATCCAACACTATGGATGAAGGCGCGGGCGATATGGATTCTCAAACCTTTCAGAAGGCGTTGGCAGATCATTCCATTACTCTGGCATTCAGTGCAGGCCGTGACGGGTTTGGTGGCCAGGTCAAAACCCTGACTCGTCATAAAGACGTGGCCTTCGACCTCTTAGCGAAATCTATCAGTGCACCGCGTTTTGATGAAGAGCCTGTGGGACGCATGCGTGATTCCAACATTGTTCGCGTTAAATCCTCGATGGGAGAACCGGACTGGATGGCCGCCCGTCTGGTCAATGACCGTGCCTTTGAAGGCCATGCTTATGCCAAGAACAGCGGCGGGACATTGAGCGGCCTTGCCAGCATTACCCCGGATGATCTGCGGACCTTTAAAAAGTTATATCTAACGAAAGACCGCCTTCTAATTGCGATCACTGGTGATATCACAGCGGATCAGGTTCGCACTTCGCTTGATAAAACGTTTGCCGCCCTCGAAGCCAAAGCGCCGGCTGGCGGCATTGCGGATACAACCGTTCAGAATTCCGGAAAAATCTATCTATATGAACAACCAATTCCGCAGACGATGATCGAAATGATTCTTCCTGCCTTTGGCCGTGAAGACCCCGACTATTATGCACTACAGGTCATGAACTATATTTTTGGTGGTGCCGGGTTCGGCTCACGCTTGATGGATGAAGTACGCGAGAAACGTGGCCTTACCTATGGAATTTATTCATCCGTCAACGATTACCGCCATCTTGATACAATCGGCATTTCGACGTCGACCAAAAATGAAAGCGTCGCTGAAGTTTTGAAACTGACCAGCGAAGCCATGGTTAAGATGCAGAATGAAACGGTGAGTGAAAAGGAACTGGCCGATGCAAAATCTTACATCACTGGGTCAATGCCTCTGGCACTCTCCTCTACCGATCAAATCGCCAGCATGATTTTAAACCTGCGCGTCGATGGGGTGCCGATTGATTATCTGGATCATTTCGCCGAGAAAATAAAGGCCGTCACCGCTGCCGATATTCAGCGTGTGGCCAAACGCGTATTAAAACCTGAAACCATGGTTACTGTTCTTGTCGGTAAACCTGACAATATCAGCGATCCTATAAAGATTGAAAAACTCCCCAATGTCGAATAACCCGACCAAAACTAAAGAATGGGCCGATCTATCCGCCCACCGTGCCGCGATAGAGAAAATCGCCATGCGCGGCCTCTTCACAAAGGATACGGGGCGGTTCAAGAAATTCAGTGTGACTTTGGATGGTCTCCTCTTTGATTATTCCAAAAACCGTATCACCGAAGAAACCATCCAGAAACTAATCGCGCTCGCCAGAGGATGCAATGTTGAAGGATGGCGCAAAAAAATGTTTGAAGGCGCGCCTATTAATAGCACAGAAAAACGGGCCGTCCTACATACAGCCCTGCGCCGCCCCAAGACGGATAGCGTTTCGATCGATGGCGAGAATGTGATTCCTTTTATCCATGATGTTTTAGATCGCATGAAGAACTTCAGTGATGCCGTGCGATCTGGTGCATGGAAAGGCCATACGGGAAAACCATTGCGCCACATCGTTAATATTGGCATTGGCGGATCGGATCTCGGCCCCTATATGGTGTGTGAGGCTCTAAAACCTTATATTCCAACGCATATCGAGATGCATTTTGTCTCCAATGTGGATGGTACGCATCTCGCCGAAGCCCTGAAATCCATAGATCCCGAAACGACCCTTTTCATTGTTGCCTCCAAGACGTTTACAACGCAGGAAACGATGGCAAATGCGACGGCCGCAAAATCATGGTTGGTTGAGAAGATCGGCGACAAAAAGGCAGTGGCAAAACATTTCTGCGCCCTATCCACCAATGTTGCCGCCGCACAAGAATTTGGCATCGAAGCAGATAATGTCTTTCCATTCAAAGACTGGGTGGGCGGCCGTTATTCCCTGTGGTCCGCCATAGGGCTTTCCATCTGCCTAGCGGTCGGGTTTGATAATTTTAGAAAATTGCTAGACGGGGCATACAAAGTTGACCGGCATTTTCAAGAGGCCCCTCTGGATCAAAACATCCCCGTTCTCATGGCGCTCATTGGCGTGTGGTATCGCAATTTTTGGGATATGCCGTCCTACGCCGTGCTGCCCTATGACCAGTATCTACACCGCTTTCCAGCCTTTCTGCAGCAAATGGATATGGAATCGAACGGCAAGAGCGTTGACCGCGACGGTAATCCCATTACGGATTACCAAACTGGCCCTGTGTTGTTTGGTGAACCCGGCACCAACGGCCAACACGCCTTTTACCAGATGATCCATCAGGGTACAGAGACCATTCCCTGTGATTTCATCGCGCCCAAGAAAACCCATAACGAAATTGGCAACCAGCACCAACTTTTGCTCAACAATATGCTGGCACAATCACAGGCCCTCATGCAGGGTCGCACGCTAACGGAAGCTGCAGGAGACATCTTCCGCACATTCCCCGGCAACCGACCCAGCAATGTTTTCTTATTTGATAAAATGACGCCGGAAACATTGGGGATGTTGATTGCCCTTTATGAACACAAGGTTTTTGTTCAGGGCGTGATATGGAATATCAATTCCTATGACCAGTATGGCGTTGAACTGGGCAAGGAGCTCGCAGGGAAAATTGGCAGCGGTGATATTGCCGATCTGGATTCCTCCACAAAAGGGCTGCTCGACTCTATAAAATCTTGAAAAATTAAGATATCCTCATGAAACCATGCAAGGATACATTCCAACGCCCGATGAATATAAGAAGATATCTCAGCACGAGCTGGATGAAGTTATCGCGCTACACCTGCAATTCCTCAAAGGACAACGTGGTGGCGCCCGCATCATCCTGAAGTTTGCTGATATATCCGGCCTCGATCTTGCAGGGCTGGATTTGTCACAGGCTGATTTCACCGGTTCCAACATGTCCCGCTGCAACCTCTCCGGCGGTATTTATGTATCCACCTGTTTCTTTGCATGCGACCTACGCCATGCTGATCTCAGTGACGCAACTTTCCGCCGTGCCGATTTCCGGGGGGCGCAAGCAGCTGGCGCCAATTTTTCCGGATCAAATCTCGATTCCGCCGACATGCGCGAAGGCAAAATCATGGAACGTGGTGAACACGGCCTTCTGGTGGATCGCGAACGTCTAGGCGTTCCCTCAGGATCGAAAGAATGGGGCGCTATCTTTACTGGTGCAAAAATGACTGACACCAATATGGCGAGCATAAAAGCTGTCGCCGCTGATTTCTCCGATGCCGATCTTAGTGGTGTTGTCCTGACGCAGGCCAATCTTAGTGGCGTTAATTTCAAGGGTGCAAATTTAAGCCACGCCGATATGACGGGATCCGATTTATCACGCGCCGATTTTTCGCACAGCGTGATGTCTGGTGCCATTTTGCACAATGCTGAAATGGAAGGCGTCATACAGGAAGGCGTCATCCATGATCATGAGCTTGGCAAAAAACTTCAGGAAGGCGAACGAACGCTTATCAGCCTTCTTGAAACGCACAAACGATGGATTGCCTCGGCCGGCAAAGAAGGCAAGCAGATGAACTTGAACGGCGTTGATCTGCGTGACATCTATAACCTCTGGGAATACCCTCTCACCGCCATTCAGGCCATCGGCGCAACATTCCTTGGCCTCAATCTCCAGAACATCAAGATGCAAAGTGCCGTGCTCGATAAAAGCGACCTGCGCGATTGCGATCTGGCTGGCGCCGATCTGCGCGGGACATCCCTCAAAGGTGTTCAGCTTTCGCGGGCTGATTTAACCGGCGCCAATCTTGGCCCACTGAAGTTTGACACACCAGATGGGCACGGTGTCCACCTTCACCGTGTGAATATGAGCGGCTCTTCGCTACGTTTTGCGACACTGCGCGATGTTGATTTGCGTGATTCCATCCTTATGGGGGTTGATTTCTCCAACGCCGTTTTGACAGGCTGTGATTTCCGCCGCGCCGATCTGACCGGCGCGATTTTCAGCGGCGCCAATATTGAAGACGCTATTCGCTAAATAATATTCATAATTCTGTCCATAACTCTCCCACCGGGCTTTTTTCCGGGGCTTGCTTCCTCTATCTTAAATCCATGCCTATTCGTCATTTACCCGAGCATCTGGTCAACCAGATTGCGGCCGGTGAGGTCATTGAACGGCCTGCCGCTGCAGTCAAAGAACTCGTCGAAAACTCCATCGACGCGGGGGCAACCCGTATCGATGTTGATCTACGCGATGGCGGTAAGAGTTTGATCCGCGTTCGTGACAACGGGGCCGGTATGGGACGGGATGATCTGGTATCGGCACTTGATCGCCATGCGACCTCCAAACTGCCCGATGACGATCTCGTCAATATCACCCATCTTGGCTTCCGTGGCGAAGCGTTGCCGTCCATCGGTTCTGTCAGCCGTCTTACCATTACATCAAAAGCGCATAGCAGTGATGAGGCATGGACCATTGCAGTTGAAGGCGGGAGGAAAACGACCCCCACCCCAGCTGCCCATGGGCATGGCACCACGGTTGAAGTCAAAGACCTGTTTTATTCAACGCCTGCCCGCCTGAAATTCATGAAGACGGACAAGGCCGAATATGCCGCCGTGAAAGATACATTATCGCGCATCGCGATGGCACATCCGGGGATTGGATTTTATCTCACCCATAACGGCGTCAACGCACTCACATTACCGCAAGAACAGGGGGATTTTCTGGACACGCGCAAAGGCCGCCTCTCAGCCATTCTCGGTAAAGATTTCGGCACCAACTCTGTTCCAGTTCAGGCCAAGCGTGAGGAGATAGTCATCACTGGCTTTGCGGGCCTTCCCAGCTTTGATAAAGGCACAGCGCAATATCAATTCCTGTTCGTCAATGGGCGCCCCGTTAAAGACCGCCTGATGATTGGCTGTGTCCGGGCTGCCTATTCCGATTTGCTAACCCGCGAACGCCATCCGGTAGTCGCCTTGTTTGTCGATGTGCCCGCAGCGGAAGTTGATGTAAACGTTCATCCAGCAAAAGCCGAAGTACGGTTCCGCGATTCAGGGCTTGTGCGTGGGGCGATTATTTCCGCGTTAAAACACGCCTTGCTCGAAGGTGGTCAGATTACATCCTCGACCATCATGCATCAGGCACTGGGGTCGTTCCAACCGCAGCGTTATACCCCTGCATTGCCATTATCGCGCGGTGGTTCTTCTTACAGCGGCGGATATGGCAATCTTGCCGAAAGGACGATGCAATCCTATGCCTCTATGCCGCAAAGCATGATGGATATGATGCCATCAGCACGTGCCGATTTGCCGATCCCGGAACAGGATATCGCCCCTGTCTCCTACCCGCTTGGCGCAGCTCGTGCGCAGATTCATGAAAATTATATTCTCGCCCAGAGTGAAGATGGCCTTGTTATCATCGATCAGCACGCCGCGCATGAACGTCTTGTTTATGAGCGGTTCAAAGCACAGGTCGCACAGGGTGGCGTTGAAAGCCAAGGACTGTTAGTGCCTGAAATCATTGATATGAGCGATATCAGGGCGCAAGCTTTAACTGATAAAGCAGAAACATTCCAAAGATTGGGATTGGAAATAGAAGCGTTTGGTAGTGGATCTATTGCCGTGCGATCTATCCCTGCCCTTCTGGCCAACCGTGGCAATATCAAAAAACTGATTGAAGATATTGCCGATGAACTGGAAGAAAATGACGATTCCGTTCTGCTCGAAGAAAAGCTGAATGCCATTTTATCCACCATGGCATGTCATGGATCTGTCCGGTCCGGCCGCCGTTTGAACGCCGAAGAAATGAACGCGTTGCTGCGCCAGATGGAGCAAACCGAAAATTCCGGCCACTGCAATCATGGCCGCCCCACATATATCAAGCTTAGTCTCAAAGATATCGAGAAACTATTTCACAGAAGGT